>JAJZHR010000385.1 GCA_021810815.1 Acidobacteriota bacterium
CGCGAGGACAGCATCGGCGCGAAGCGGTCGAGGGCGATGTGGGCGGCGATCAGGAAGACCGCGCTGGTGAGAGCGAGCGCGGTGGTTGCGCCGATGTCGTGGTGGCGCGCACGCAGCCTCCACGCGATTCCAGGACCGATGGCGAAGGCCAGCATCGCCAGGGCCGCTGGCAGGCGCAGAGCTGCGAAGGAAGGCCCGGTGAGGTCGAAGAAGTGGGACATGGAGAGCGTGTAGTCGCCCACGCCGCGATGCGCCAGCAGGTCGCCGATGTCTGAGACGTAGCCCAGATGCCGCGCCGACCAGAGACCGTAGGCGAGCGCGACCGATACCAGCACGCCAATCACAGTGAGGACGGCGTGGGCTCCGGTGAGCCACCGGTCCGGCTTCCCTGTGCGCGCTGAGCTTTCTTCCTTCCGCGCCAGGGCTGCAGTGGTCAGCATGATGAGCGGCAAGTACGTGGGAAAGGTGTAGTACTCCTGATTCGTGGAGATGGAAAAGAAGATCAGGATGAGAGCAGCGTAGACGCTAAGCAGCAGAGCGGTGCGGCCGCTGAAATCGAGCGAACGCAGGCGGGTGAGAAAAGGAGTTGACTTGCCGCTCTTCCACTCTCTCCACGCAAGCACGGCGGCGGCGGGGAAGAACAGGCTCCAGGGGAAGAGCCAGACCAGGTGCAGGCTCCAGTAGAGGTAGCCGGGCAGCTTGTTATAGTCCACCGGGTAGCGCTTGCCCAGAAAGCGCAGAACGTGCTCGTTGACGAAGTAGAACCACAGGAAGCCGTGGTGGTTGCCAAGCGTGGGAATGTTGCCGGCAAGCCCTTCGGCGCGGTTGCGCAGGCCGGCGAGCACATGCCATGGCGCTGCGATGGCCAGAAACAGGGCTGTGCCGGTGAAGGGGCGGAGCTCGCGCCAGCGGCAGAGTTCTCCCGTCAGGAAGAGATAGACGATCACGGTCCCGCCAAAGAAGACCGGCGCGATCAGACCTTTGGTGAGGACGGCGCAGGCCAGCGATGCGTACATGGTGTACATGTGCAGCGAGCGGGAATGCTGCGAGAGGACTCTGTCCAGCCCGCGCAGGAAGCAGTAGAGGCTGACGGAGAGGAACAGCGTCAGCAGAACGTCCGGAATGAAATAGCGGGTGAAGAGAAATACGCCGACGGAGGTGAGAATGCCCAGGGCGGCGTAGTTGGCGGCGCGCTGCCCCCAGGCAAGGAAGGACCATCGCCAGGCAAGCGCTGCCAGCAGCAGAACGGAGATGGCCAAAGGCAGGTGGGTGGCGAAGGTATTGAAGCCGAAGATCCTGTAGTCGAACGCGACCGCCCAGTAGGGAAGCGGCGGCTTCTCGAGGTAGCGTATGCCGTCGACGTACAGCGTCACCCAGTCGCCGGAGAGCGCCATGTGGCGTGCGGCGCTGGCGTGGGTCGCGTCGGCGTCGTCCAGCAGCGGCGGTGAGAACAGCGATCCCACGTACACAGCAAGGAAAATAGCGGCGAGAATCAGCAATGGAGCGCGACGTATTGGTGCGCGGGTGTGGCTCGAGGGGGCCATTTCGCCGACGGGGACGTGAGTTTGCATCTGAAGTGTCAAGAATAGCAGTTCGCTGGAGCGGGTGAAGCGCCACCAGGATGGAGAACCCAGCACGATACCAGCGCGATACTCGTGCGCGCCGATGTCACGTGCCGACGCCGACGAGCGGGTATCTTTATTGCTGTTGTATGAATAGCAGCATCGGGATTTTTGAATTGGAAGGGTGCGCGAACCGAAATGCCTACGATCGCTGCGGTTGACATTGGCTCGAACTCCTGCCGTCTGAAGATTGCGTCCATGCATCTGCACCGCCTGCGGACGCTGCATGAGGATCGCGAGGTGGTGCGCCTTGGCGAGAGCGTCTTCGCCTCGGGGCTGGTGTCGCCGGAGGCAATGGCGAACACGGTAGCGGCCCTGAAGCGCTTCCACAAGGCGGTGCAGGCGCATGCCGTGGATCAGGTGCGTGTGGTGGCGACCAGCGCTCTGAGGGATGCGCGCAACGCCGATGCCTTCACCGCATGGGTCAAGTCGGCCACCGGCTGGAACGTGGAAATCATCTCCGGTCTGGAGGAGGGCCGCCTCATCCACATGGGCGTGGTCAGCCACGAGCGCGGCGCCAAAGGCCGCTGTCTCCTGGTGGATCTTGGCGGCGGCAGTTGCGAGGTGACCCTGTCCGACGGAGGCCGCATCCGCGAGATTGTGAGCCTGCCCCTGGGTGCGGTGCGTCTGCAGCAGGAGTTTCTCCGCAGCGACCCCCCGGCGAAGGAGGACATTGCCCGGCTGAAGCAATTCATTTCGCGCGAACTGCGGCGTTTGGAGCGAAAGATGGGTCTGCCGAGGGTCAGCCTGGTGCTGGCGACCTCTGGAACGGCCTTAGCACTGGCGGAGGCGAGCGAGTCTCTTGAGAGCGCTGGCTGGGCAGCAGCGAAGAAGCCTGGCAAGGCTGGAGCCCGGAAGCAGGGCAGCGCGACCAAGCGGCTGCTGGTGTTTGGAGGGCAGCATTTCGCGTCGACGGAGGGCGTCCGCAAGCTGGCAAGCAAGCTGACCAAGATGACGAATCTGCAGCGGGCGGCGGTGTCTGGCATCGGGCCGCGCCGGTCGGAGATCATTGTCGGCGGAGCGCATGTGTACGCGGAGCTGCTGGAGCGGCTTAGCCTGAAGGGATTCCGCTACTCTCCCATGGGCCTGCGCGACGGCGTGCTGGCGCAGATGCTGGCGCAGATGGACCTGCGCACCTCGGCGCATCAGCGGATGGAGACGGAGCGCTGGGCCAGCGTGCTGGAGGTCTGCCAGCTCTACCGCCAGGATGTGAAGCTGGCCGAGCCGGTGCGCTCGCATGCAACCCAGCTCTTCGATGCTTTGCAGAGGATTCATGGCCTGCCGCCGGAGTACAAGGCGTGGTTGCAGGCTGCTGCCATGATGCACGATGTGGGCAAATTCATGAACCACCAGGGCCACCATCGGCACACGCATTACATCATTGCCAACTCCGAAATCTACGGATTCACACCGCAGGAGCGCGCTCTGGTGGCGGCGATTGCGCGCTACCTGGGCAAGAGCCGGCCAACGCCCATGGATCGCGAAATGAGGGGAATCGCGCCGGAGGAGCAGCCGCATGTGGAGCGGGCGGTGGTGCTGCTGCGGCTCGCGCTGGCGCTGAATCAGGACAGAGCGAGCGATGTTCTCCGGGTGAAAGCGATGGTCTATCCCCGGCGCGTCGTCCTCGCTCTCACCCCCGGGCGCTCCGGAGCGGAGCTGGAGATGTGGTCGCTGCGCAAAGAGGCGGCTTACTTCCGCGAGGTTTTCGGGCGCGAACTCTTCGTCACGCTGGCGTAGATGCCGCGGATGGTGCGCGGATCGATGAGCCATTGCAGGCGG
>JAJZHR010000386.1 GCA_021810815.1 Acidobacteriota bacterium
GGTGAGATCGGCTCGGTCTACGACTCCAACGTCATGCTGCCCGACCCCTATCCCTACGCCCCCGATCAGCAGTCCAACGACCCCATCCTCGAAAGCATCATCGCCCCCACCACCAGCGCCATGGTCGACTTCATCACCCACACCGTCGGCTGGAAGACCGACGCGCGCTACTACGCGCTCTCCTACGAGGTGAACAACGCCTGGGACCACAGCTCACCCGACCTCCGCAAGGGGGCCGTCGAGGACCTGCGCGACTCCATCGCCGCCGATCCGAAGCTGCGGGTGCTCATCGTCCACGGCTGGAACGATCTCTCCTGCCCGTTCATGGGCTCGGTGCTCACGCAGAACCAGCTGCCCGCCAAACTCGCTGGCCAGGTGCAGGTCCACGAGTTCCCCGGCGGCCACATGTTCTACACCCGCGCCGCCAATGGCAACGGACTCCACCAGCTCGCAGAGACCCTGATCGCCGCTCATTAGATCCATCTTCTTCGGATCGATCCTCGCCGTCCTCTCGACCGAAGCATGACAGTTCCATCGTCCTGCACAGCGGAGAGACCCCCGCATTTCGACCCCCATAACTTCCGCAGCGAAGCGAGCGAATCCGGCTGGACGGAGACTACGGCCCGGGCGCGGGATCTGTCACGCGCAGCGCCGGCAGGGCGTTGTGCCGATCGTCGAACATGCCTCTTTTCGCGATTTCACCTGCGGCCATCGGCTCCCACCAGAAGACACCTTTACCCAGTCCGCGCGGGGTCTGGAGCACGGCGCCGATGACGGAGGACAGGAACGCGGCTTGGCCCTCCGGAGTTTGAGGAAATGGAGGCTTGCCTGTCTTGAAGAGTTCGCCCTCGCGCCAGTCGTAGGCCGTCTCCACCACGATAATCGGCTTCCCGTAACGCGTCGCCATGAACGCCAGGTTGGCCTTGAGGTCCTTGAGGCTGCCCTGCCACCACGGGTAGTACGACTGTCCAATGATGTCGAAGGGCACGCGGTTCGCGGTCAGGTTGTCGAAGAACCACTTCGTCGACTCCTCGTTGCCGCCTTGATCGATGTGCACCATGATGGCCGGCCTGCGTAGATCGCCCCTGCCCGCGTCGACGCCACGGATGCCCGCAGAGACGAGTTCAGCGAACTGCGGCCAACGTTCGGGCAGGTGTCCGTCGGGCCACAGCATCCCACTGGTGACCTCGTTGCCGATTTGCACCATGTCCGGCATGGTGCCCTGCTCCCGGAACGCCTCGATCGTGCTCCGCGTAAAGTTGTAGACCGCCTTTACGAGCTCATCGTGGGTCAGTTTGGACCATGCAGCGGGCGTCTTCTGGTGCGCGGGATCGGCCCAGTCGTCCGAGTAGTGGAGGTCCAGCAGGAAGCCGAAGCCCAAAGCCCTCGCAGCCTTGGCCTCTGCCAGCGTGTAGGCGAGCGTGTTGGGCAAAGCCGTGGGCTCGTTCATCACGCGCAGGCGGACGCAGTTATAGCCGTGATGGCGGAGAATCTCGAGGCCGGGATGCGGTTGCCCCTCGTCCTCAAAGACGACGCCCTTGGCCTCCATCTCGCGCAAGAAGGAGACATCGGCGCCCACGATGAATCCGGCCGGTATCGGGGTGGAAGGCGGTAGCGGAGCGGTGGCGATCTGTTGACCATTCGCTGGCAGGGCGAGAGAGAACAGCAAGCCAATTCCAAGGATTTGCAGGCGCATCGACTCGGGCCTTCCTTTCAGGCGTTTCATTTACAGGTGCAGCAGGCCGCGCTGCAGGGCGGTCACAACGGCCTCGGTGCGGTCGCCCACGTCGAGGCGCTGGAGGATCGCCGAGACGCGGCACTTTACGGTGATCTCGGCCAATTCGAGCTCGGCGGCGATCTCGCGGTTGCTCTTTCCCTGGGCGATGCGGACCAGCACCTCGCGTTCGCGCGGGGAGAGGTCATTGCTGGGCGTGCGGTTCGCAAGAGCCTGCTTGACCACCTGTGGCAGGTAACGGCCTCCGGCATGGACGCGCTTGATGGCGTCGGTGAGCAGGTCGTGAGGCAGGCCCTTGATGATGTAGCCGCGCGCCCCGGCCTGCAGCGCCTGGTGGATGTCTTCGTCGCCCTCATAGGTCGTAAGGACGATGATGCGTGCGTCTGGCGACGCGGCGCGGATAGCGCGGATGGCCTCTACCCCGCCGACATCGGGCAGGCGCAGGTCCATCAGGGTGACGTCGGGTTCGTGCTTGCGGTGCAGCTCGATGGCCTCCCGGCCGGTGGCCGCCTGGGCCGCGATCTCCATGTCCGGCAGCGTCTTGACCAGCGCGGCCAGTCCGATCCGCACGATGGGGTGATCGTCGACGAGCAGGATGCGTATGGGCGCTGTGGCCGTCTTCGTCATCGCGCCACCTCCCCGGCCGCGTCCCGCATGGGCGCGCGCGCCCGGTCGATTTGGAGAGCCGCGCGCGGTACGCGGATCGCGACGACGGTTCCGCGCCCTGCCGCGCTGCGTATCTCCACGTTGCCGCCCAGCCGCAGCACGCGCTCTTCGATCCCCTTGAGCCCGAAGTGGCCTTCGGGCGGCCGCTGCGTCGTCTCAAACCCGGAGCCGTCGTCCGCGACGGTCACGCAGAACTCGCCGCGACCGAACGAGGCGTTCACCTCGATCCGGGTCGGGGCGGCGTGGAGCAGCGCGTTGTAGATGGCCTCACGGCTGGCCATGCCGATCTCATGGACGGCGCCCTGGTCGAAGGCGTAGGCGTCGCCGGTGACGGTGTAGGCCACGTTCACGTTCGAGGAGCGGTTCAGGCGTTCGGTCAGCGTCACCAGCGTCTCCTGCAGGTCGGCGGAGGCGTGTCCGCGAAGGTTCCAGACGGCCTGCCTGGCCTCGTCGATGGAGGCTGCGAGCTGGGTGCGCGCATAGTCCAGCAGCTCCACCTCGGGCGAGGCGCTCGACGCCGCCTCCGCGCTCGCGGCCTCGAGCAGCAGCGACACGCCCATGCAGCCCTGGATCAGCGTGTCGTGCATCTCCCGTGCGAGCCGTGCGCGCTCGTCAAGGACGGCCTGGAACGCCAGCCTTACGCGCCGCAGTCGCTGGCGATGGAGCCACCACGTGACCAAGGCGAGAAGCGCCGCGCAGCCGCCCAGGAACCACCAGGTCACGAAGAAGTACTGCCGCTTCACGATGCGTTGGTCGCGCTCGGTGGCCGGGCCGCCGCCCTGAAACGCGCGCACGCGGAAGGTGTACCGGCCGGCGGGAAGGTTGGTATAGTCGGCCACGCGCCGGTTCGAGCCGAAGCGCCAGTCTGGATCGAAGCCTTCCAGCTTGTACTGGAACTGGACGGCGTCCTGCGGCCCGAGCAGGATCGACCCGTAGGAGAGCTCGAGGCTGCGATTCCCGGCGGGAAGAACGACGGGGGCCACCTGCGGCGAC
>JAJZHR010000387.1 GCA_021810815.1 Acidobacteriota bacterium
ACACACCTAGTCCCCGTCATTCGTGAAAGAGCTTAAGGTCGATGCCTGCGCCCATCGCCTTGTAGCCCGCATCGCTCGGGTGAAGATGATCGCCCGAATCGTACTCCGTATTGAAGCGCGTAGGATTCGCGGGGTCGCGTGTAATCCGGTCGAAATCGATCACTCCGTCAAACGTCGCGCTGGTGCGGATCCAGTCATTCACCGTCTCTCGCACCTGCTCTCCTTTATCGGAGAAATACCCCGCTCCTCCGTACGGCGTCAACGTCGCGCCGTAGGCCTTGATGCCGTGCTCATGCGCGGTATCGGCAATCTGCTTCAGCCCCGCTTCAAGCTGCGTTGCGGTCACATCGTCCTCCGGTCCTTGCGCTCGGGCGTAACGTCCAATGTCGTTGATGCTCTCCAGCACAATCACATACCGGATCCCGTCCTGCGCCAGCACATCGCGATCCAGCCTTGCCAGCGCACTCGGCCCGTAACCGTCGTTCAGCACGCGATTACCGCCGATGCCCTCATTCAGCACTGCCACCTGCTCCAGCCCGTGCTCCTGCTTCAACCGGGCAGCCAACACATCCGGCCAGCGCAGATTCGCGTTCCTGGTCGAGTGTGCTCCGTCGGTAATCGAGTCGCCCAGCGTCACCACCGCGCGCGCGCCATCCACTGCGGGCACATCCACGCCGTCCAGAAAGTACCACGACTCCAGCGTCGCAGCACCATTCATCGCCGCTGCTCCGGCCTCATCGCCGCTCGCCATGTAATTGTCCTGATCGGCAAAGGCGTGAAACGTCTCCGTGCGCATCACCTGCGAGGGCAGATAGAAGCTCACTGCCACATCGGAGAGAGGCTCGGTTACCAGTGCCACCGCGTCCGAGTATGCCACAGCGCCCGGCGGAATCCGCACAGTCGTCTCGCCGGCAAACGTCAGCGCGTGATCCGTTCCCGCCTTGATCGCCCCGCCGCCCGCGCTCAGTGCCACATGCGCATCGCTCAGAGTCAAAGGATCCTTACCGAACTCGTTCGTAAATCGCACCCGCAACTGCTGCCCGCCATCGGATACATGCACAATCTCGCGCAGCGTGGTCGCACTGAAGGCGTATACGTGGAATCCGCCCTCGGCCAGCATCGGCGAAGTCGCCCACGTGCCCACCCACTGCGGTTGCTTTGCAGCCTGTGCGCTCCCCCGCAAACCCGCTGCAGAAATCAGAATCAACACAACAACATAGCCACTCCAACGCCTCAACATTGTCCGCCAACCCTCCCTGAGAAGCTGCCCCTCGGCCTTCGCCCGCCGGGCAGCTACCAGCATAGACCACCGTGCCCGCCGCACGACCGTCTCGCAAAGCGCCACAAAATGCCCGCATGGTGATTTACGTCACACGTTGGGCACAACTAAGGCCTTAAGATTGAAGTCGTGATGCACCTCCTCTGGCTACGAGTCGCCGCTGTCCTCTATGCGGCCGCAAGTGTCGCCGTATTCCCGGCCGTGCTCTATAACAAGGAGCGCTGGCGTAGCATCTGTGTCCATCTGGCCGGAATGGCCTTCTTCTTCCACTTCGTTTCCGCCGTTGAAATGCTGGCCCTGGCCCATCGCTGGGTCCCCGTCGGCGTCCGCGAAACCGAATCGCTGATGGGCTTTGCCGTCGTCGCCCTTTTTCTGCTCGTCTGGTGGCTTTACGATGCCATCTCTCTTGGATTCTTCGCTTTACCGGTCACATTTTTTCTGGTCTTCGTCCCCGCGCTGGGCATCGAGCGTTACACCTTCCCATCCCAGGGGGTGCGCGCCAGTTGGCTCGTTGCCCACATTGCCGCCCTTCTGGCAGCCTACGCCGCTCTCGGATTCAGCCTGCTCGCGTCCATCCTTTACCTCATGCAGGAACGGCGACTCAAAGCCAAGCTCAAGTCAGATACGCCGTCGCGCCTCGCACCGCTGGACTGGCTGCCCCCGCTCGACACACTCGAGCGCATCGCCCACGCTACCTTGCTCTTCGGCTTTCCCTGCATGACCGTCGGCCTCGTCATCGGCTCGGTCCTGGTGCAGGAAACCCCGCTCGGCGCAGCTTACTTCACCGATCCAAAAATCATTGCTTCGTTTCTCATGTGGGCGGTCTACGTCCTTCTGCTCTTCGTTCGACACAATGCCGGCCTGCGGGGCCGTAAGGCCGCCTACCTCTCCGGCGCCGTTTTCGTCGTCATGCTCGCTGTCTGGGCCGCCAACATGTTCAGCCACGTGCACAGGTTCGGTGCCCAATGACCTTAGCGTTGATCGGCATCAACCACAAAACCGCACCCATCGAACTGCGCGAGCGCATCGCCATCTCCCGTGAAGACCTGCCGGAGACCACCCGCGCACTCGCCGCCGAGCCCGGCATCACCGAGTGCATGATCGTCTCCACCTGCAACCGCGTCGAGATCGTTGCCGCAGTGGAGTCACCCGACGCCGACTTGACCAGCTTCCTTCACCGCCACTTTGATCTGGACCCCGGCCTGCTCGCGCCGCACATCTATCGCCACCAAGACCAGGACGCGGTCCGCCATCTCTTCCGCGTCGCCTCCAGCCTTGATTCCATGGTGGTTGGCGAGCCGCAGATTCTCGGCCAGGTCAAGGAAGCCTTCGCCGTTGCCCGCGCCAGCGGCACGGTCGGCGGCCAGTTGGAACACCTCCTCCAAAGCGCCTTCTCCGCTGCCAAAAAAGTCCAGTCTGAAACGGAAATCGGTTCCAACTCCGTCTCCATTGCCTCCGTGGCCGTCGAGCTGGCAAGGAAGATCTTCGGTTCGCTCCAGGGCCGCACCGTCTTCCTCGTCGGCGCCGGCAAAATGAGCGAGCTCGCCGCCCGCCACCTCGTCCAGCAGGGCGCGGGAGCCATTCTCGTCACCAATCGCACCATCGAGCGCGCCCGCCTGCTCGCGGAGCCATTCAAAGGCCGCGTCATTCCCTTCGAGCAGCTCCACGAAGCCGCCAGCGAGGCCGACATCGTCATCAGCTCCACGGGGGCTCCGCACCCCATCTTCCGCCGTGAGCATGGCCACATCTTCATGCAGCGCCGCCGTAACCGGCCCATGTTCTTCATTGACATCGCCGTGCCCCGCGATGTGGACCCCGCAGTAAACAAAATCGATGGCATCTTCGTCTACGACATCGACGACCTGCAGCAGGTGGCCGCAGCGCACATCGCCGAGCGCAACCTGAAGGCCGGCGACGCCGAAGCCCTCGTCTCCGCTGAGGTGGAACGCTTCCACCAGCGCCAGCGCACCGTCAACGTCGCACCGGCCATCGTCTCGCTCCAGCGTCAGTTTGAAGAAATCCGCCAGGCCGAACTGCGCCGCATCCACGCCCGGCTCGACAGCCTCACCGCCGAGCAGCTCGCCGCCGTCGAAGCTCTCACGCGCGGACT
>JAJZHR010000388.1 GCA_021810815.1 Acidobacteriota bacterium
CGATCTACGAGGTGGTGGACAAGGCGCTCGCTTATGTCTTCGCCAAGGACCGCGAGTTCCAGGAGTTTCTTCGCACTCCCGAAGCCTCGCGTGCCACTCAGAGTCTGCGTATCCGCCGTGCGCCTCAGAATATTGCTGCTGCGGAGTCTGCCCCGAACCCTGCTAAGCCCGCAAGAACCGTGGAGGCCGCCAGTGAACTACGGCCGGGGCGCTAGGGGTGGAGCCATCGGAAGCCCGTTCGGTGCTGCGCACCGGGTTTATCTCGACACTCCACCCCTTGGAGGGCGCTGCCGAGCGCTCTGGGGCGCTCCAGAGCTACTTGTTTGATGCGAATGATTTGCGATTCGCGGGGCGCTCCTGAGCGCTTTGACCAAACCATCACAATCGAGGACGACATGCCGCCTATCATCGCTGATGCCAACCGAAGCCAGTCCCGCGAGTTTCGCACCGTCACCGCGAGTACGAAGGTGACGGAGCTAGAACTCGGCGAGCTTGAGCGGGCCGCCGCGCTGCGCGGTGTCCGCCTTGGGGAGTGGGTTCGTGACGTGCTGCTGCGCGAGGCAAGATCGCCTTCGGACGCAATCTCGCTCACGCATGTGATGACGGAAATTGTCGGCCTGCAACTGTTCCTGACGAACGCTCTGACGCCGGTTGTCTGCGGCGAACGGATCTCCTCCAAACAGTACGAGGAGTTGCTCCAGAACGTGAAGGCCAACAAGCACCGCGCCGCGCGGGAGGTCATCGCGCAGTGCATCGCAACCAGACAGGAGGAAGATCATGTCTGAAAACAACTGGGGAAGAAAAGAGACGATTGTCTGGCCGCCTCATCAGCCGATCTACACCCTCGGTGCAGTCTTTCTCGCGGTGATTGCGGCGGGCCTCTTTGTGTACCTGCGCTTCGCCTTTGCGCTGTCGCCGTTGCAGCGGTTTTATCTTCCAACGTACATCAAGACCTCCATCGTACCCAGCATTCGCTCGTCCGGAAAATACCAGGTGCTCTTGGTCGCGAACGAAGAGAGACGTACATGGTATGCCCGTGAAGAGGATGTACAGAACGGCAGAACATTGCAGGAATCTGAGAAGCCAATCCCGTTAGCGCTCTCCGATGCCGCACGTCTGCGCGGCATGGAATACCTATACCGCAGTGCTCCTGCCGTGTTCCAGAACACAGCGCTCCACGGTTATCTCCAGCACCAGGTCTATGACGGCCAGGGCCTCATCGATATCTTCAAATGGCCCTTGTCATTCGGCGCACTCGCGTTGCTCTTGCAGATTCCGTTTTCCATCCCGAAGGACATTCGCCGCCGCAAGGAGATGAAGTACGGGCGTCGTCTCAAAGGCCCTGTTCTGGTCACACCAAAGGAGTTCAACAAAGCCATTCAGGGGACCGGTATCGGTCTCCGTGTGGATCAATGCCGCGAGCTGCTTTGCGTGCCATTACGCGCCGAGGATCAGCACTTCGAGATCATCGGCGACACCGGAAGCGGCAAGACGACGATCATCATGCAGATGCTCCGCCAGATTCAGGCGCGCAGGCACTCGGCCATTCTCTACGACCCAGCCTGCGAGTTCATTGAGCGGTTTTACGATGAGGGCCGTGGCGACATCGTGCTCAATCCGCTTGACCGCCGCTGCCCCTACTGGGGGCCGTCAGAAGAGCTAGTGCGGCGTGCCGAGGCACGCACCGTCGCGGCCTCACTCTTTCAACCGACCAACGACAAGAAGGGTGAATTCTTCATCGAAAGCCCGCAAAAAATCTTCGCGCATCTCCTGCTCGAACTGCCCACGCCGCAACAGTTGGTGCAATGGATGTCGCACCCGGAGGAGATCGACCGCCGCGTCAAGAACACCGAGCTAGCGTCTCTGATCGATCCGTCCGCGCCTCAGCAGCGCTCCGGCGTTCTCGGCTCATTGAGCCTCGTTGCCGATAGCTTTCGGTTGCTCCCGAAGAAGGAGGATGTGAAGGCAGAATGGACGGCGCGCGAGTGGTCAAAGAATCGCCAGGGCTGGATATTCATCACTTCGCAACCAGCCGAACGCGAGGCACTTCGCCCGCTCCACAGCCTATGGATCGATATGCTCGTTCTTCGGCTCCTCAGCGCGCCTACATCCGAACAGCATCCCGTATGGTTTGTGCTGGATGAATTGGCCAGCTTGCAGAAGCTGCCGCAGCTCCACACCGCCATTACGGAAAACCGCAAGTCCCGCAACCCAATCGTGCTCGGGTTCCAGGGCAAGGCGCAGTTGGAGGTCATCTACGGTCACCTCGCCGAGGTCATGCTCTCGCAGCCAGCTACCAAAATCTTCCTCAAGACGACGGAGCCAAATGCTGCTGAATGGGTAAGCCGGGCCATCGGCAAGATCGAGATCGAGCGCATGAAGGAGACGCACTTCGATGGAAGCCGCACCGGCAGAAACTTTGCGCTTGACCGGCAGACTGAGCCGTTGGTCCTCGACTCCGAGATCAGCGGTCTGGAGAACCTGCACGCCTACCTGAAGCACGGCAACTACGTTTCCCGCTTCTCCTTTTCCGTGCTGGACCTTCCGGCAACCAAGCCGAAGTTCATCGAGCGGCTGGAGGACGATTTCATCGTCCGCGAACCACGTCAGGAAGTGCCCGCACCTCCGAAGATCGAGCCCGCTTCGGCGACTCCGCTGCATACCGCAACGAAGCCTGCCGATGAGCCGCAGGGGCACACAGCGACTGTAAATACGCCCGTCACCAAGACTCCCGAAGAAATGCAGACTGAATTCACGTTCGGTCCGAGGTTTTAGGCCATGCTGACTATCTCGAAGCCGCTTTCCGCAGGCCAGGCGCAGAACTACCATGCGAAGGAGTTCACCGCCAAAGAGCAGAACTACTGGTCGCAGCGAGGTGTGATCGCGGGGGAATGGCAAGGCCGTCTTGCTTCACAATTCGGCCTTGCAGGAGCGGTCTCTGCCGAAGACTTCGCGCGATTGAGCCAGGGGCAGCATCCGGCGACGGGCGAGCAGATTGTCCGCCAGCGCGCATCCTATGAATACCAGGATGCAGATGGCAAGACCATCAAGACCATGGAACACCGTGCCGGTTGGGATGCAACCTTCTCCGCACCCAAGTCTGTATCGCTCACCGCCCTCGTGGGTGGCGATGAGAACGTCCGGCTGGCCCATCGGGAGAGCGTCCAGATTGCCCTCAACCAGCTTGAGCACTATACGCAAGCGCGGATCGGCGGGAATCATCCAGCGGAGACCACTGGCAAGTTCATCGCGGCAAAGTTCGAGCATGATACCGCCCGCCCCGTGGATGGTTACGTTGCGCCGCAGTTGCACACGCACGCCGTCGTCTTCAACGTCACTGAGCGCGACAACGGCCAGCCGCGCGCCATTCAGCCGCAGAGTC
>JAJZHR010000389.1 GCA_021810815.1 Acidobacteriota bacterium
CTGCCGGGCCCGGATCTCGATCTCCTCGCCGGTTTCCAGGTCGCGGGCGCGCGCCCCGGTGACGTGCTCGCCTTCGCGCAGGAATCCGACCGCCTGCACCCGCGAGGCGATCTGCGCACCGTAGGCCGCGGCCCGCGGTGCCCGCCGTGCGGGGCATCGACCTGGACGTCCCGCGCGGCGAGTTCTTCGGGCTGCTCGGCCCGAACGGCGCGGGGAAGACGACCACGATCGGCATGCTCACCACCCTCGTCGTCCCCACCGGCGGCAGCGCGCGGGTCTGCGGGCTGGACGTGGTGCGGGACGCTCAAGGGATGCGGCCTCTACCCCTTCGCCGCCGGGAAAGTGGTGCTGGACATCCAGGAGCGCGTCACCGGTGCTGTGAACAAGATCGACGCCTACATGGATCGCGTCGCCTTCGGCACGATGCTTTTCGATGCGGACTACATCGACGGCAACGCTCTTTCGAACAAGGTCTTGACCCCAGGCAACCTGACCGGCGTCAGCAGGACTGACGAAGAGAGCGGCCAGAGGGTTCCTCTCGAAGAACTCTTCCACCAGATGACGTTCCAGATCGACCCGGAGATTTACAAGTATCCCGACAACCTCACGACGCGGGCGCAATTCCTGGCCGGCGTGATGCCGCAGGTCTTCGGAGGTTCGGACGCGCACATCGAGACGGCGGCAGGACAAGAGCAGGCCCTGAACTCCGCTCTCGGCCGCTTGAAGCAATACGTCAACCAGATGAACTCGGAGAAGGCCATCCGTGCCCGCCTGTCGGTGAATTGCTCCATCGAGAACATGGACGAGGAGCTGAAGATTGTGGAGCCGAACGAGACGGGAGACTCGTGGAACACGGTCAAGATGCTCAAGTCGGAGCTGACTGGAGACTTCTTCACCTTCCCCGAATCGGCTTCAGGATTCCCGGCGACCTTCGCGGAAATCCAATCGCGGATGATGCAGTTGCTGGCTGAGAATCAAAAGCTGCCATTTGTCGCGCAGATGCTTTCTGATCCCGACGTGGGCGCCGTGGTGTCGCACTACCTGCTGCCGGAAGAAATCGAACTGCCGGACGAGGCGCAGAGGGCGAAGATCAAGACCATCCTCCACGAATTGCTGGAAGACCCGAACGGAGCGATTGTGCGGCCCAACCCGGCCAACCCCCAAGGGCCCCCCGTCACCCTTCCTTCGATCATGCCGGAGCCGAATGTGGACGACCCTGGCATCTGCACCGTGCTGGCCAAGAAGTGCCTGTTCAAGAACTGGCAGATGCGCGAGACGAACCCCACGGGCTATGGAAATGTGCTGGCCTTCCTCACCGTCTCGTCGCAGATGTTGAAGGAACAGCAAGCGCAGAACGCCATCACCATGCAGCAGCAGGCAGGCAAGGCTCAAGCGCCACCGCGCGGGCAGAGGCAGATATGAGCAACGGCACACTCGTAGGGCTGATTCTTCGCCACGGTTCAACCCTTTTAAACGAAACGGACTGCTACAGGGGATGGAGCCACGTCCCTTTGTCCGATGAGGGAATCCAGCAAGCCCACGCCGCAGCCAAGTATTTGCAGAAAGCCCCGATCAAGCAGATCATCTCGTCCCCACTGCCGCGCGCGAAGACTACCGCAGAGATCGTCGCCGCGAAGCACAGCCTCTACGTTCACCAGGACGGCTCATTGCTTCCTTGGCACGTCGGGGTTTTTGGCGGTCTTGACAGAGACCAGAACAACGACGCTCTGCGGTTGTTCGTCCACAGCCCCTACGTCTGCATCCCCGGAGGAGAGTCGCTGGAAGACTTCGAGCAGCGCCAGTTCGCCTTCTGGAAAGAGGCTCTGGCCAACGCGCGGACGACAGGACTCACCCTGTTCGTAGCCCACACCAGCAATTGCGTCGCCCTGGTGAACTGCACGGAAGGCAATGAGAACGTCGAGCCGGAGATCGGGCATTCGGTAGAGCCTGGAGGTATCGAGGCAATCTACTGGGATGGCACGAGGTATCGCGTGGAGCCCATCTTCGGTGGAGAAGAGAACGCGGTATTCGGGGGGAGTTGAAGTGCAGCGGGCTGGGCTTGATTCCAGCTTCTCCGCGTGTCAGCTTGCTTCCTCGGAGCCTGTTTCCATCTTTCAGGTGGCCACCTTGTAGAAACATCCAGTCCATCAGAGGATTCCCGCCCATTTACCTGCAAGCTTTCCTGAGCGTCCCTTACTGAGTTGGTGCGTGTCCATCCACGCCGCCGCTGCAAGCAGAAGGATACCACTTTGGGCCTCGTGATACTCTTCCTCACGTTATGCCAGAGACAATCACTTCCGCCGCCGCCCCCGCCGCCGCAGCTCCCGTAGCTGCACCCGCCGCCACGTCCACACCAGCAGTGTCAAGCCCAACATCCACGAGTCCTGCCGCCGCTACGACTCCAGCAGCCACGTCTCCAGTCACGCCTGATACCTCTGCTGCTCAGGGCACTACGAGTGCGCTGACATCCGAGCAGACGGTAGAGGCGATGGTCGCCGCCGCCGCCGAGAAGGGCTTTGGCGAAGAGAAGAAGGCCGAGCCGGAGATTCCTGTCGTCGCGCAGCCCACGTCCGTCGAGACTCCTGCGGAAGAGAAGAATGAGGCCGCCGAGTCCGGAGCGACGCAGGACGATGAAGATTCCTACACGCTCGATGAAGACGGCTTCGTCGGCGCGAAGGATTTGGCCTCCAAGATCGAGGCGAACGCGGCTCTGAAAGCGGCGCTTCCTGAAGACGTGCGCAACGAGATTATGGCGAACGCGCGGCTTGCCGAGTTCGGCGCCAGCTTGCGCGAGTATTTCGCTTCTCCTGAAGAGGCGAAGATCATCTCTGAGAGCGCGCAGCAGTACGCTGGCGTGATCGAAGCCTTTCAGGGCGTAGGAGCGGACGTGCAGGCTGGCACGACGAGCCTGGTGCGGAAGATCCTGGAAATGTCGGCTCTCCGCAACGCGGACGGGACGCCCATGAAGAACGAGAACGGCGAGTACCTGACGGACGGGACCGCCGGGAAGTTCTTCGACACGATTTTTGAACGGAAATTTGGGGTGGCAATTACCCAAAAGGTGAAAGCGCTCGGCGACGAGAACGTGCAAGCAGCTCTGGATTTGGTCATGGAGAGCGTAGGACTGCGGCCCTCCACCGCGGATAAAGACCAGATCACGGACCCTGCTCTCGCTGCTCGGAAAGCCGAACTCGATGCGCGCGAGGCGGAGATTACCCGTCAGAGCGCGGCTTCAACGCAGGCGACCTGGAAAGCGTACAACGATGCCGTGAGCGGAGACCTTGCAAGTCTCTACGATGGTGCCGTTGGGAAGTTGCTCGACAGTTCGACGGCGCTGGATGCATTCACTCGCGGTGCAGTGGAAAGGGAACTCGAAT
>JAJZHR010000390.1 GCA_021810815.1 Acidobacteriota bacterium
CTCTGGCGGCTGGCCAGATACCGTCGGAAGAGACGCGACCAGCCCGAACGCACACGCGGACGCAACAAAGCGACGCCGGCTGATGCCGCTCGTTCGATCCATGGAACTTGCCATCAACCCCACGCTCCCCTCCTCTGTTGCTCAACCAGGATCTTGCCAGAGGGCTCGTTGCGGCTCTCCGCCAGCCTGTCCGATCCTTTGTACCAGAGACACGGGTCGAGCTGGAACGTGCGGAGTAGGCAAGGTCTGCGTCACCGGATCGGATGCCGGTGGACTCCTCGCCTGGTATTCAGCTCCGCAGGCATCGAACAGGGCGCTGCCGACAGGAACTGCCCCACAGAGTGTCACACCGAAGCGGTGTGCGGGTAGGCGCTGATCACCCGGTCAAACACCCTATCCCACGTGCAGCGCAGCGCGTAGTCGCGGGCCGCAGAACGCATATGGCCAAGGAGCGCGGACTGGGTGACCACCCGCGCGATGGCCGGGGCGAACTCCTCGTCACGAGCGATGCAGCCCGGCAAGGTGGGACTCCACCCATCTGCCTCACTCTCTCCGCAGGCACAGTGCGTAGCGGAACGAAGGATATAAGCCGGTCCCCCGTCCGGAGTCACGATGGCAGGAACGCCGCTGGCGAGCGCCTCCAGAACCACGTTGCCGAAGGTGTCGGTGTGTGAGGGAAAGACGAGCAGATCCATACGGGCGTAAGCGCCGGCCAGAGCCTCACCGCGCAACACCCCGGGGAACTCCGCGTGAGCCAGGTTACGCCGCAGGTAGCTCTGTTCGGCCCCGTGGCCCACGATGAGCCAGCGTGGCCGAAGGCCGAGGTTGCGAAGCTGCAAATCCACTTTAGGCAACAGGGTCACGTTCTTCTCCACGGAGAGACGGCCAACGTAACCCAGAACAACCTCCTCGTCCGGCTGGACGCGCGGGCTCGGAGCGGGATGAAAGAGTTCCGTATCGACACCGCGCTGCATCAGGTGGCAGGGCCGTTGGGTAGCGTCTTCCAACAACCGGCAGAGCGCGGGGTTGGGAGCGTAGAGGACCTGAGCGCGACGATAAAAGGCTGCCACGGTACTTAGAGCGAGCCCTTCCACACCCTGTTCAAGGTGCCGGCCCGCGGAGCCCAGATGACGGGATAGCCAGCGCATGCGGCGGCCAGCGTACTCGTGGAGGTTGGTGTGCCAGCTTGCTACCAGGGGAATGCGGAGCTGGCGCGCAAAGTAAGCACCGAAGAGACCGAGTTCACTGGGACCGGTGATGTGAATGACATCTGGCCGGAAGGAGCGCACCATCGCGGAGATGCGATTGGTGTAGCGGAAGAACAGAGGGTCAAAGCTGAGGTCCTTCTCCACACGTACGGCCAGCGGGCTGCGGCCCAGCTCCAGCGCGCGCAGCGAGCCCTGGCGGGGAAGACGGCCGGTGGCAGCGCCGGCGCGCACGCAGAGCATGGGAATGCCGTGGCGTTGCGCGTAGGCGGTAAAGTTCCGGCTGGTATGCGCAACGCCGTTGACCTCATGAAAGCTGTCGGGGAAGTAGGCGATGCGCGGAGCGCCGGAGGGTGGCATCGTGCTGCATGCTAGCAGATGCCGGTTAAAGGGAAGCAAGCGTGTTCCTGCTTCGTCTTATCCGCCCAAAGGCATTCACCGGGAGGAACCAGCCTGGAACCTTCGCCCGTTGATAGCCCCTCGGAAGAACCACGCAGCGGCGTCTTCTTTTCACCTCTTACCGCGTCATTCGGCTTCCTGGCACTACGAGCCTCTCTCCGAGACCACATCCCAGCCTTCCCTTCTCCGGTCAGCGGTTAGCCAATACACGCAGCCACGCTCGGGGCGTCCCGTGCTCTATCGATCTTGTTCCTGTATGCGTGCAGCGACCATTCATCCCATGACGCCGCAAGGTCCATGCTTCGCTCCATTCGCCAGCGTTGACAGCCCTTCCCGCTAGGCAGGTCAGCCTCCTCCTCGCAGGTTTCCGGGCTCACTCGGCGTTCACTCACGTTATGGCCTGCACACGGAATACATCACAACCACACCCGCTATGCCAAAGGCTTCAGACGCTCCATCGCATCCTCGGGCACTCCGATTGTTACCGGCCGGGATGAAAGACGCTACACGGAATTTGTATCTGATCGAAAGTCGTGCCATAAAGCATCTCTCGTGCAGGTGTAGAAGGCGCTTTGACTTCGATGGGCGCTTTCCCCATTGAACACGCCACTGCAAGCCTTCGTCGAGATACCCATCAACACTGACAATGCGATAGCACGGCGAACAGAATGCTGGACAGCCCCCAATGGAGACCATCCACTCGACGCGATGTCCTGAACACAACCTGGCAATCGCCATCGCGAGACGGCCATCAGCGTTCCAGCTATCCTGAAGCAGAATCCACCTTCATGACGACCTGCAGTTGAGCGTTCGGTCGCTTTCCTCAAAGAGGAAAAGACTCCCGGACCTGAAGGATTCCCAGACGCTTGTAATACTGCGCTCACTGCAGGGGCACATCCAGCATCCCAACCACAGTGTCGGTGCAATCCCAGCTATAGAGTCCGCTGCCTGGGGTCGGGCTCTCCCAATTATTCCATGACAGTCCGGCTGAATTGTTCTCCAACCATCCTTGTTCGACGTTCACCTGCATCCACGACAGCACGCTCTTGTCGCTAATTGCTCCGTTCCTATAAGCATAAGCAGTCCAGCGCAGCGCAATTCCGTTGAATCCACCGCCATCTGAGCCATCTTCGCTGTTGTCGTATTCAGGCAATATGAAATAGCCGTTGTAGGTACCTGCGTAATTTGGCAGATCGCTCATCATATATTTTGCCGCAAGGGTAGCGTCGCTCGGATCTCCCCTCAAGGAGTATGCGCCGATGGCAACACCATAGTTATACGAATACTGATTCTTACTGGTCGAAGCGTCGTAGACTTCTCCCGTCGATGAGTCATAAAGATTGGAGTACGCCCAACTATAGACGGCATTGGCTTCTTTCAGATAAGTTGTGTTCCCCGTCTGCTTGTAGAGCATAATTCCCGCAATGACGAAGGTCCAGTTCGCAGCAGAGTTTTCATAGGAATTGGAGCAGTTCGATGGGCAGCCCTCAGCATCCCAGTAGATGCCGCCGCCGGTTGCCAGCCCTCGGCTGTAAACGGTCTGGTAGGCATCTTCAGCGTCACTCAGCCATGCTGAGGTTCCCACCGCCTGGTAGGCACTGATGAATGCGAGCGTAGCCCACATCATGTCGTCGTCATACTCGTCGGATCCATTCCACCAGGCTGGGTGTGCCTCATTGAAGCCATTGACAAGCTGAGAGACTACCTGTTGATAGGTAGACCCTCCCAGATTCTGGTAGGCATCTACAGCCGTCGCAATCTCATTCGCAGA
>JAJZHR010000391.1 GCA_021810815.1 Acidobacteriota bacterium
CGGCCAGGAGCAGTATCACGGAGCCATCGTCGGCCCGGATGGAGCGCCGCTTCCGATCTATCGCGAGGTGAAGCAGATTGGCGAGGAGTTCGGCAAGGCATCGGCTGCGCTCGCTGGCACGTCGCCGCAGTCCGAGGTTGCGATGCTGCACTCGTACGACAGCCGCTGGGCGATCGACTTCCAGCCGCAGTCGAAGGACTATGACCAGTTGCAGGCGATGCTCGATTTCTATCGCCCTCTGGATGCGGCTGCGCAGTCCGTGGACATTGTGGACGCGACTGCTCCCCTCAGCAGCTACAAGCTGGTGGTTGCGCCCAGCCTGAACGTCATCTCGCAGCCGCTGGCAGATCGCCTGCTGGAGTATGTGCGCGGCGGCGGCAACCTGATCCTCGGGCCGCGCTCCGGCATGAAGGACGAATATGACGCTCTGAACACGGAGCGGCAGCCGGGGCCTCTGGCGAGCGCTCTCGGAGGTCGCGTGGAGCAGTTCTATGCGCTGGATAGCAGCGTTCCGGTCGCAGGCCCGCTCGGCAAGGGCGCAGCCCATATCTGGGCCGAACAGCTTGCAACAAGCGCTCCCGACACGCGCGTGCTGCTGCGCTATGGCAAGTCGAACGGATGGCTGGATGGGCAGCCGGCCGTCATCACGCGCGCGTTTGGCAAAGGAACCCTGACCTATGTGGGCGCATGGCTCGACGCTCCCCTGATGAAGGCGCTGATGGCGCACTTCGCCAGCAAAGCGGGCGTCAAGCCGGTGTTTGGCGCAGTGCCGCAGGGAGTCGAGGTTTGCCGCCGCGTCGGCCCCGGCGGCGATGTCTTCGTGCTCATCAACCACACCTCCTCCGCTGTGCAGGTGAAGCTGCCGGCGCGGGCAGCGAATCCGGGAACGAGGCCACCCGCGAGGCCGGGAACGATGCGGGATATATTGCATGACAAGGCAGCCAGCGGAGTCGTGCGCATTCCCGGCGGCGATCTGCTGGTGCTGCAGCAGCAGGCAGGCGGGAGATGAAAGATGGCTGGTGACAAGCTGGGAACGCGGCGAAAATTCCTGGCCGATGCAGGCACAGTTCTGGCCGGAGCTGCGATGCTGCGCGGATCGGACATGCGCGCTGAGAGCTTCTCCAATGCGCAGCTTGCGCCCTATCGCACGCCGTTCAAATACGGCAGACTCATCGTGGCAGGGACGGGCAGGAAGGGAGACTTCGACCAGCTCTCGGTGGACGATCCCATCGTCTTCCATGCCGATGGCAAGTTCCGGATGCTCTACATCGGCTTCGATGGCACCGGCTATCAGACCGGGCTTGCCACGTCGAGCGATCTGGTCAACTGGCATCGCGCGGGATGTGTTGCTCCGCGCGATCCTGCATCGAAATACACGCGCTACAACCTGGCGCTGAGTTCCATCCTGCGCGACAAGCGGCTGGATTCGAGCGGGGAAGCGTTGAAGGTGAACGGTCGGTTTCTTGGAGCTTGGAACGCCTATCCCGGCGCTGGCTATGAAGAGGGAGCAGCGGTGATCGGGCTGGCCTGGAGCGACGATCTACTGCGCTGGAAGCTGACGGAGCCAATCCTGTTTCCGCAGGACGGAGCTGCATGGGAGCATGGAGGGTTGTATCGCCCGGACCTGCTGAAGGAAGGCGACACCTACTATCTTTTTTACAATGCGAAGACCGATCCGCTGCCGAAAGCGGACGGTGGCGGATGGCGCGAGCAGACCGGCGTGGCCACATCCCGCGACCTGCGAACATGGACGCGCTACGCGGGCAATCCCGTGCTTCGCAACGGTCCGCGCGGCAGCCGCGATGCCCGCTTCGCCAGCAATCCTTTTGTCGTCCGACACGGAGCGGAGTGGGCCATGTACTACTTCGGCTTCGGCGATCAGCGGCCCGGTCGCGCCTGCGAGATGCTTGCGCTTGGCAGCGACGCGTTCCGCTTCTCCAAAGTGGATGAGATCCTGATCGACACCGGACCTGCTGGAGCAGTGGACTCCACCTTCGCGCACAAGCCCTCGGTCGTGTTCCACCAGGGCTGCCTGTATCACTTCTACTGCGCCGTCTCAGGCAAGTGGCCCAATGAGGTGCGCGGAATTTCCGTGGCTCGCTCCAAGCCCTGGTGATGCTCTGAAACCGTTCGCGACCGACAGCAGCGATCAACACCAGCGATGGAAATCATGACCAACATCATGACCGTGGGGAGAAGAAGAATGACGAGGTTGCCACTGCGTGCCAGGAACTTCAGCCGCTTGAGAGCGAAGCATTTTCTAGCCGCAGCACTCTTGCTGGCCAGCTCTGTCTGCGCCGCTGCGCGCGCCCAGGACTTTGCCGCCAAGGTGCAGCAACAGGTGCGCAAGGTGCGGGCGGAGGACGAGCGCGGCCCCATCCACGCAGACTGGAATTCGCTCGCCGGTTACCGGACTCCCGACTGGTTTCGCGATGCGAAGTTCGGAATCTTCATCCACTGGGGCGTGTATTCCGTCCCCGCATTCGAGAACGAATGGTACTCGCGCAATATGTACGTGCAGGGCAGCAAGGCGTTCCAGCACCAGGTCGCGACCTATGGGCCGCAATCGAAGTTCGGCTACAAGGACTTCATCCCCATGTTCCGCGGTGAGCATTTTGACGCTGCCAGTTGGGTGGATCTGTTCGCGCGCGCCGGGGCGAAGTACGTTGTTCCCGTCGCCGAGCACTGCGATGGCTTTCCCATGTACGACTCCCAATTCACCCGCTGGGACGCGGCGAAGATGGGGCCGAAGCGCGACGTGGTCGGCGAGATCGAGAAGGCTGCGCGCGCGCGCGGTCTTCGCTTTGGAACATCGTCGCACCGGGCGGAGCACTGGTGGTGGTACGGCGCCGGCATGAAGTTCGACTCCGACGTCCGCGACCCTCGCAACGCCGGCCTCTACGGGCCTGCGAAGCCCATGTCCCTGCCGGGCCAGGCGAATGGCCTGCCGGGTCAGGAGGATGAAAAGGAGCCCGACCCCGAACACCTGGAGCGATGGCTGCCCCCCGACCAGGCCTTCCTGGACGACTGGCTGGCGCGCAGCACCGAGCTCGTGGACAAGTACCATCCCGACCTCCTCTATTTCGACTGGTGGATCGGGCAGCCAGCATTCAAGCCTTACCTGAAGCAGTTCGCGGCCTACTACTATGACCGTGCAGCGGCAGCGAAGCAGGGCGTGGTGCTGACCTACAAGGAGGAGGCGATGCCGGCCAACGTGGCCACGCTCGACGTCGAGCGCGGCAAGCTGGACACGCTTCGCCTGCTGCCCTGGCAGACGGACACGTCGGTCAGCGTGAAGAGCTGGGGCTACGCGGAGAACGACACCTACCGCGATGCGAACTCGCTGATTGCGGAGCTGGTGGACATCGTCAGCAA
>JAJZHR010000392.1 GCA_021810815.1 Acidobacteriota bacterium
GTTGAAGACGCTGCCGCGGTTGAAGTAGTCCACCGGCATGAAGTTGGGTCCCCAGCGCAGGCCGGCGACCAGCGTCAGCTTGCTGGTGGCGTGGTATGTGTCCTGGGCATAGAGACTCGGGATTGGACCGCGGAGAGCGTTCTGCTGCTGTTTGCTCTGCTGGAAGGCGCTCATGGTGCCCTGGAGGAAGTCCAGGCTCTGGTCGCCGATGACACTTCCGCCATTCGGGCCGCTTCCGCTGTACTGGCCGTTGAATGTGAAGATGCCGTTGGATTCGTAGCCGTTGCCGATATTTAACTGGTTCTGCACCCATTCTCCGCCGAAGATGATCTGATGCTTGCCGTGCACCCAGGTCACGTCGTCGTCGATTGCCAGAGTGTTGTCATTGAAATGCGCGGCAGAGTTCAAACCGCCGCCAATGGAAAACTTGCCGTTGGTCAGTTGCAGGCCGTTGGGAATCGCCTGATAGACATTCACTCCAATCGTGGCGGCGTTGATGTCGTTTGCCGCATACCCGCGATTGTCCACGCGGCGCATGATGGTGAGGTGAGCCGCATTCACAATGTTTGGACTGAACGTGTAGGCATCGCCCATCGTGAAGGTCTGAACACGTTCAATGTTGCCCGACTGTGTTGTGATCAGGATGTTCGTGGGCGAATAGAATGCGGGGGACTGGTAACCATCCACAAGGTAGCGGCCATACAGGTTCTGCTTCGGGCTGACCGTGTAGTCCACACGCGTGACGAACTGGTTGTCGAAGGTTTGGGACGGGATGGAATAGGAGACAAGCCCGCAGTTCTTGGTGTCGAAGTTCGGATCAATCTTCGGCAGGTACTTCTGCAGCGCCAGCGCCTGCGCATTGAAAGTTGGCGTAGCCGAGTAAATGTCACCCGGTAATGCGGCGCCTGTCAGCGGGTCCAGGAGTTGCACAAACTTCCCCGAGGCTTCGCAGTTTGGGCCATCCGTCGTGGAAAAATCGCCCGCCAGATTCGCAGCCGTAGGGACAAACGCTTCCACGCTTGCCTGCGACTGTTTGGCCACGGTGCGCTGGTAACCGGCAAAGGCGAACATCTTGCCGCGCTTGATCGGTCCGCCAAACGTGCCGCCAAACTGGTTCTGGTGCAGCGTGTCCGGCGACGTGGAGTAGAAGTTTGTCGCATCCAGATAGTTGTTGCGGATAAACTCGAACGCCTCGCCGTGGAACTGATCCGTTCCTGAGCGCGTGACCACGTTCACCATGCCGCCGGTGTGCTCACCATCCTGCGCGCCCAGCACCGTCGATTCCACGCTGAACTCGTTCACAGCGTCCGGGAAAGGGAAAGGCAGGTTGCCATTGGCCATGTAGTCCTGGTTGTCACCGCCGTCCAGCCGCCAGAGCGTCGTGTTGCCGTTGCCGCCTGCCACTGAAACCGAGATCGTAGCGTAGGAGAACTTGCTTCCTGTGAAGTCGTTCCCCGGAGCGGTCGTTGAGCCGCCAGAGAGCGCGATCAGCGACGTCATCTGCCGGCCATTGAGCGGCATCTCCGTTACAGCCGTCTGGTCGATGGTCTGCTTGAAGGTCGGGTCCTCGGTCTGCAGCGAAAGGGCTTCCGCCTGAACCTCGATCTTGACGTCGCCACTGCCCACAGCGAGGGTGGGGTTGATCGAGATGCTGCTGCCCACCTCGAGCGTGATGTGGGTCTGCACGTAGGTCTTAAAGCCCGGGTCGGAGGCGCTGAGGTCATAGACGCCGACCGGCACGCCAGGAAATACATAAATGCCTGCGCTGCCGCTCACCGTCGTGCGCTTCACATGCGTGGCTTGGTTCTCCAGGGTAACGCTTGCTCCAGGAATCACCGCGCCCGTCGCATCGGTGACAGTACCCTGGATGTTGCCCGTTCCGGCAATTTGGGCATTGCCTGCAGGGATGAGTAGAAAGAAAACTGACCAGCAAAGCAGGGTGGTCACCCACAGGGCTCTTCCCTGCGCGTTGATGCGCCAATCTGGCATGGATACCTCCAAAAGACTGATAAGGATTGAAACGATGTGCCGAACCGATTGACCTATCGTGGTCCGACCACACTGAATGCCCAAACATACTTACAGTCACTTTAGAGGCCTGTCAAGATAAAAGTGAAAGTTCTTGCGCGCACCTGCCAAATCAGCAGGTTGGCACGCATTCAGCTGGTCGTTTCGCAAGGACAGTGGTCCGGCCATGCGCAATAATGTCAGGTCACTTGGTCAATCTTATCTGCGTTCGGCAAAGGGCCAGGAACAGGGTGGAACTTTCCGCCGGGGCCGAACTTCGACTGCTTCCCGAGGGACTCCGTCCAGCTATTTCATTGACGCAATCCAAGCGTCGATGCGGTCGCTGAGCACATCCAGCGGAAGCGCTCCGGCGTCCAGCACCTCATCGTGAAATGCGCGGATATCGAACTTCGGGCCCAGCGCGGCTTTCGCCTTGTCCCGCAGCTCCAGAATCTTCAACTGACCGATCTTGTACGAGTCCGCCTGCCCCGGCCAGGCGATATACCGGTCAACCTCAGACTGGACGCTCGCTTCGTCAATCGCCGAATGGTCATGGAAAAAGTCCACCATCTGCTGGCGGTTCCAGTGCTGCGAGTGAACGCCTGTATCGACGACCAGCCGAATGGCACGCCACATATCGGATTCGAGACGGCCGTAGTCTGAATACGGATCCTGATAGAAGCCAAGGTCCTTGCCGAGCTGCTCGGCATAGAGCCCCCATCCTTCATCAAACGCCGTGTAAGAAGCGTACTTGCGAAACTCCGGGGTGCCCTGCATTTCCTGCGCAATCGATATCTGCAGGTGATGCCCCGGAAGTCCCTCATGATAGGCGATGACCTCCACGTCGTAGAGATTGCGCTCCGTGGACTGATACGTGTTGACGAATAGCCGCCCAGGCCTTGTGCCGTCCGCGGTCCCATGTTCGTAGTAGGCAGGCGCAGCGGTCTTTTCGAGATAGTCGGGTACAGGAACAACCTCAAAGGGCGCCTTCGGCAGATGACCAAACAGCTCAGGCAGTTTGGCCCGCATCGGCCCAAGGTATCCCCGAAAGGCGGTCAGTAGCGCCTCTGCAGAGGCCGGATGCATCTTTGGATTCGTCTTGAGACTCGCTTCGAAGCTCTTGCGATCTTTGAAACCGAGCTTCTGCGCGATGGCCAGCATGGCCGCATCGTCCTTGCTCACCTCGGCCAATCCAATCTGGTGAATCTGCTCCGCAGATAGATTGGTCGTTGTGCTCTGATGCAGCAGAAACTGGTAATACTTCGCTCCATCCGGAAGCGCCCAGATGCCCGGCTGCTCGCGGCCTGCGGGAATATAGGAGGCCTGCATAAACTGGGCGAGCCGCAGGTACGCCGGCAGCACCTGC
>JAJZHR010000393.1 GCA_021810815.1 Acidobacteriota bacterium
CGGTTCATGAGCTCGTTCGGCTTCACGTCGGCGTTTGCGATTGCGGTGTCGCTGCTGGTGTCGTTCACGCTGACGCCGATGTTGTGCTCGCGGTTTATCAAGGTGCCGAACGTGACCGAACGGCAGGCGCATACGTCGAAGGAGTCCGCGTTTTACAAGTACATCAGCGGCCACTACCTGCGGATGCTGGTGTGGTCGATGGCGCATCGGAAGCGCATTCTCATTCTGTGCGGCTGCACGGTGCTGAGCCTGATTCCGTTGTTCATGATGGTGGGCAAGGACTTTACGCCGACGGACGACCAGTCGCAGTTCAATGTGCTGCTGCGAGCGCCGGAGGGAACGTCGCTGGCCTCTACGACGCTGGAGGCGGAGACGATTGCACAGGCGATTCGTCGAATGCCGGGTGTGGAGACGACGTTGACCACGGCCGGCGGCGGGCAGGACGCGGCCGTGAACAGTGCGACGATCTTCGTCAAGCTGACGGATGTTTCCGAGCGCAGCCTCTCGCAGCTGCAGTTGATGCAGAAGACGCGCGCGATGCTGACGGCGTATGCGGGCAGCCTGCATACGAGTGTGGAGCTGGTGAACTCGATTGGCGGCGGAGGCAGCAACGCCGCGGTGCAGTACTACATCCAGGGGCCTGATCTGGCGAAGCTGGCGCAATACTCCGATGAGCTGCTGGCCCGCATGGAGAAGATTCCGGGGGTGACGGACGCGGACTCGACGCTGCGTACGGGCAAGCCGGAGGTGCGGTTGATCATTGACCGGGCGCGCGCGGCGGACCTTGGCGTGTCGGTGGACAGCATTGAGCAGGCGCTGAATACGCTGGTTGCGGGCGAGACGGTTTCCACCTTCAACGCGGGCGACGATCAGTACGATGTCCGCGTGCGCGCTGGGGAGCAGTTCCGCACACGCGCGGAAGAGCTGAGCCGGATCACGGTGCGCTCGACGCATCAAGGCGCGCCGGTGTCGCTGGACGAAGTGGTTTCGATCCAGCCGGCGACGGGGCCTTCGTCGATCAACCGGATCGACCGTCAGCGGCAGGTGACGCTGAGCTGCAATGTACTGGCGGGGCACTCGCAGTCGGACATTCTTTCGGCGCTGCAGAGAGCCGCTGCGGAGATGCACATGGACCCGGAGTACACGACGGGCCTGGCCGGCACGTCGAAGGAGCTTGGCCGCACGGGGTACTACTTCCTGCTGGCGATTGCGCTGACGTTCATCTTTATGTACATCGTGCTTGCGGCGCAGTTCGAGTCGTTCATCCATCCGGTGACGATCCTGCTGACGCTGCCGCTGGCGGTGCCGTTCGGGATTCTTTCGCTGCTGGTGACGGGCCAGTCGATCAACATTGACTCTGCGCTGGGCATTCTGCTGCTGTTCGGCATCGTGAAGAAGAATGCGATTCTGCAGATCGACCACACGAACGGGCTGCGTGCGGCAGGGATGCCGCGTGATGAGGCGATTCTGCGCGCGAACCAGGATCGTCTCCGGCCCATTCTGATGACGACGATGGCGCTGATCGCGGGCATGTTGCCGCTGGTGCTCTCCAGTGGTGCGGGTGCGGGAACGAATCGATCGATCGGCGTGCTGGTGGTGGGCGGTCAGTCGCTGTGCCTGCTGCTGACGCTGCTGGCGGTGCCGGTGTTCTATTCGCTGTTCGAGGACGCATCGGAGAATCGGCTGTGGAGGGAACCGCTGCTGTTTGTGCAGCGCGTGGTGGCGCGCGTTCGCGGGATGAAACGCGAGCCCGTTCACACGGTCGCGCGG
The DNA here is from genome assembly GCA_021810815.1 of Acidobacteriota bacterium. Taxonomy (GTDB): domain Bacteria; phylum Acidobacteriota; class Terriglobia; order Terriglobales; family Acidobacteriaceae; genus JAJZHR01. The sequence continues at coordinate 1,771 of JAJZHR010000393.1, forward strand.
GAATCGGAGGAGCCGCTGGTATGAAAGGGTTGATGGCAATTTTGTTTCTGGCCACATTGAGTGCTTCGGCGCAACGCGATGCGCTGGACGTGGCGAGCCCGCATCCGCCGGCGCTGCCGCCAGCGGTGCCGCTGCAGCTGCTGCCGAGGATCGGCATCACGGACGAGGTGGAGCTGAGCCTGGACGATGTGATTCGCGCTGCGCTGGCGAACAATCGCGACATTGAAGTTTCGCGGCTGTCGCGCGTGAAGGCGAAGCTGGGCCTGATGAGTGCGAAGGGCTACTTCGATCCGGTGTTTGGCGGCAATGCGTATGTTGCGAAGACCGTCAGCCCGGTGGCCTCGTCGCTGGGTGGAGCGATCAACGGCGCGGTGACGGAGAAGGACGTCTATGCCGATCCGCAGATCAGCGGAAACTCTCCGTGGCTTGGCGGCACGTACAAGCTTGACTACGCCTCGTCGCGCGTTGACAGCAACAGCACGTTCAACACGCTGAATCCGACCTATCCTACGGCGGCGACGCTGAACCTTACGCAACCGCTGTGGGGCGGGCTTTTGGATGATGCGAATCGCGAACGTGTCAGCGTGTCGCGCAAGAACCTGCAGCAGACCGAAGAGCAGTTTCGGCAGCGCGTGATCGACAGCACGACGCAGGCGATTCGAGCGTATTGGGAGCTGGACTATGCGCGCCGGAATCTGGAGATCCAGGTGGAGGCGGTGCGCCTTGCCGAGCAGCAGGATGCCAGCAATCGACGCCAGGTGGAGCAGGGCACGCAGGCCCCGATCGACGTGATCCAGACGCAGACACAGCTTTCAACGTACAAGCAGAATGTGCTGGCGGCGCAGCAGCAGCTGACGCAGGCCGAAGACACGCTGAAGGCGCTGATCCTGCCGGACAGGATGAACCCTTTGTGGAGCGCGGCGCTGAAGACGTCGCTGCCCACCGAGGCGTCTGTGCCCATGCCGAGCCTGCAGGATGCGTTGCACGATGCGCTGATGCACCGGCCCGATTTGAAGGCCGGGCGGATCGGTGTGGAGGTGAGCGCGCTGGATGCTCGACTGGCGCATGAACAGGCCAAGCCGCAGATCAACCTGACGGCAGAGGTGGAGACGCAGGGGCTGGCCGGCAGAAATGTTCCGCAGACGACGAGCATCTTTGGCTCCGTCTTCACGGATCTGTTTACGCAGGTCAACGAGCTTTCGACGATAGCCGGGCTGCCTCCGCTCTCGACGGCAGGGCTGGGCAGCACGGGGTCGACGCCTGATTTTTTTGTCGGCGGCTACGGCCAGTCGTTCTCCAACCTGCGCGATGTGCGGTTTCCGACGATCAAGGTCGGCATTCAGGTGTCGCTTCCGATTCGGAACAGAACGGCGCTGGCGCAGGCCGGCATCGCAACGGCGAATGTGAGGCAGTCGCGGACGACGCAGCAGCAACTGGAGATGACGGCGGAGAGCGAGGTACGAAACACCCTGCAGCAGTGGACGAACAGCGAGCTAATCCTGACAGAGTCGCAGCGCGCGGCCGCGCTGGCCGAGCAACAGTACGAGAGCGAGCAGCGGCAGTTCAGAGCAGGCACGTCGTCGGTGTTTC
>JAJZHR010000394.1 GCA_021810815.1 Acidobacteriota bacterium
GCATCATCCGCAATTTCTGGCTGCTCGCGGCCGACCGTCTGCTTCTTGGCGCGGTCGAGAGCTTCATCCTGCCCGCAATGTTGATTCTCCTCACCAAATGGTTCACTCGCTCGGAGCGTTCCCGCAGCAACACCCTCCTGATTCTCGGCAATCCGGTGACGGTGTTGTGGATGTCCGCCGCCACCGGATACCTCATCCGCGCCGTTGGATGGCAGATGACCTTCATTCTCGAAGGCTTGCCCTCTGCCCTCTGGGCATTCGCATGGCTTCTGTTGATACGGGATCGTCCTGAGGACGCATCCTGGATGAGCGAGCAAAGCCGCTCCCACCTCAGCCTGCAACTGGATCGCGAGCAGTGGCTGATCCCCCAGGTAGCCAACATGCAGTCGGCGCTGCGCAACCCCGGCGTCATTCTGCTTTGCATCCAGTACTTCTTCTGGAGCGCAGGGCTGTACGGTTTTGTGCTCTGGCTTCCCACCATCGTGGAAAAGGGCGCCGCGCAAGGCATTGCCATCACCGGCCTGTTGAGCGGAGTACCCTACCTGCTCGCCATCATCCTCATGCTCATTGTTTCCCATTGCTCGGACCGCAGCTTTCGTCGCAAACGTTTTGTGTGGCCCTTCCTGATGCTTGCCGGCGCAGCCCTCTTCGGCTCGTACCTGACCTCTGCGCACGGCTTTTGGCTGGCCTACGCCTTTTTGGTCCTCGCTGGCAGCGCCATGTACGCTCCCTATGGCCCATTCTTCGCGATCATCCCCGAAATGCTGTCGAAGAACGTCGCTGGAGAGGTCACAGCTCTCATCAACAGTTGCGGAGCGCTCGGCAGCTTCCTCGGCATCTGGTTCGTCGGCCTTCTGCAAGCTCATACAGGCGATTCCCGCGCAGGAATTCTGTTGATGTCCGTCTCCCTCTTGCTCGCTGGCGCCATGATCCTGGGCCTGCGCGGGCCAACCAACAGCACCCTCGCCACACTTCCTTTCGACGCGGAGGCGATCTAGTATCCCTCTGGAAGCCATCTTGCCTCAACCAGTCAGTCAGCAAGCAAGTCAGCCAGTCAGCAAGCCAGTTGTGCAGCGCGCCACACCGCCTGTCGGCCAGTGGATTACCAGCTTTCGCACCCATCAGGAGCAGTTATTCAGGACGTATCCCTCACCTCCGTGCTTGAGAGTCCCGGCTTTGCGCTCAGCGCAGTTGCCACGCATGCGCCTGGGCCGTCCGGCGTTCTGCCCATCACTGCGGAGATGCTGCTCACACAGCCATCGGGAAATCTCTTCGGCCTCAGCATGAACGTTGGCATGGGGTGGGACGCAGCGCAGGTCCTGGGGCCTGAGGTCCTCATCCTCAGCACCCATGGCGGCCTTCGTGCAGAGGACGGCACGCCCATCGCGCTCGGATTTCACACCGGCCATTGGGAGGTCGGCCTTCTCGTTGCAGAAGCCGCCCGCGAGCTGAAGTCGATGCGTGCCGTTCCCTTCGCCGGAGCCTGCACCGACCCGTGCGATGGCCGCACGCAGGGCACCGTCGGCATGCTCGACTCTCTTCCGTTTCGCAACGACGCTGCGATTGTCCTGCGGCGGCTGATGCGATCTCTTCCCACCAGAACCGGCGTTCTCGGCGTTGCCACCTGCGACAAAGGCCTGCCCGCGATGATGATGGCCCTGGCATCCTCCGGAAGCCTGCCCAGCGTGCTCATTCCGGGCGGCGTCACCCTGCTGCCGGAGAACGGAGAAGACGCCGGCAAGGTGCAAACCATCGGCGCGCGCTTCGCCCAGAAGCAGATCACCCTCGAATACGCCGCCGAGATCGGTTGCCGCGCATGCGCAACGCCGGGCGGAGGATGCCAGTTTCTGGGCACCGCTGCCACCTCTCAGGTCATAGCCGAGGCGCTCGGTCTGGCCCTGCCCCACTCCGCTCTCGGTCCTTCGGGCCAGCCCATCTGGCTCGATGCTGCGCGGCGCTCCGCAAGAGCGATTCTCCGGCTTGGCCAACTGGGCATGGGGACCTCCGACATTCTCACCCAGGCGTCCATCGACAATGCCATGGTCGTCCACGCCGCCTTTGGTGGATCCACCAATCTCCTGCTTCACCTTCCTGCCATCGCGCACGCGGCTCAGCTCCACCGGCCAGATTCCGCCGACTGGGCGCGCATCAACCGCCAGGTTCCCCGCCTCGTCGATGCTCTTCCCAACGGCCCGGGAAACTACGCCACCGTGCAGGTGTTCCTCGCTGGCGGAGCTCCAGAGGTGATGCTGCATCTGCGCCGCGCCGGGCTGCTCGACACTAGCGCAAAGACCGTCGCAGGAGACTCCCTCGGCGCCACGCTCGACTGGTGGCAGGACAGCTCCCGTCGCCACACCCTGAGGAAGAACCTTCTCGATCAGGATGGCATCGACCCGGACAACGTCATCATGGGGCCGGATCGCGCCAGGTCCCGCGGTCTGGCCTCCACCGTCTGCTTCCCCGTGGGAAACCTCGCTCCAGAGGGCTCCGTCATCAAGAGCACCTCCATTGACCCCACCCTCATCGGCGAGGACGACTGCTACCGCCACCTGGGCCCGGCAAAGGTGTTCGTCACCGAAGAGGCGGCGATCCACGCCATCAAGACCAGCCAGATCGTTGCAGGCGACGTTCTGGTCCTTATCTGCTGCGGCCCCGCAGGCGCTGGCATGCAGGAGATTTACCAGATCACCTCCGCGCTCAAGGCTCTGCCCTTCGGCAAGCACGTCGCCGTGCTCACCGATGCGCGCTTCAGCGGCGTCTCCACCGGAGCCTGCATCGGTCACATTTCGCCCGAGGCCCTCGCTGGCGGCGCACTCGGTCGGCTTCAGGACGGCGACCAGATTGAGATCATCATCGACCGCGCCAATCTAACCGGCTCCGTGAACCTCGTCGGGCAATCCAGGGACGATCTCTTCGGTGCTGAAGAAGGCTCCCTCCGCCTCGCCCAGCGCCCCTTCCGTTCCGATCTCCATCCCCATCCGTCCCTCCCCGACGACACCCGCCTGTGGGCAGCCCTCGTGCATGCCAGTGGAGGCATCTGGGGAGGCTGCGTCTACGACGTGAATGCCATCACCGCACTTCTCGACAAGGGTCGGCAGTCCCTTGAGGCAATCTCGCAACCCATCCTTCCAAACGACCCACAGAAAGGGCTGAAACCTTGATCCTCTATCGCACCGCCGACGAATTGTTTGTAGAGCACGACGGCAATGCCTACCGCATCGAAGCGACCTCGTTCGATGCCCTCATCGCCCACGAGGATTTGCACGGCTATCTCCAGACCATCATCGCGAAGTCCGCGCCAACCAATGCATTCCGCCACGCCCGGCTGCAGGCTCCGATAGGGAATCAGGAGGTCTGGG
>JAJZHR010000395.1 GCA_021810815.1 Acidobacteriota bacterium
GCCTTTCTCGCTGAAGGCGACGATGCGGCCGGCGTGATCGGTGACCAGACCGCCGTAGCGGCCGATGTCCTGCAGGTGTGCCGAGGCCATGGTGAGCGTGGCGGAATCGCGGGTGTGGGCCGCGAGCATGGCGGCGTAGTCGAGCTGCAGGAAGGTGTCGCCGTTGACCACAAAGACCTGCGGTGTGTGGGCGCGCGCCAGTGCCAGTCGGATGGCGCCGCCGGTGCCGAGCGGCTGCTCCTCCACGACGTACTCGATGTGGATGTCGCGGTACATTGCGCCGAAGTGGTCGATGATGACGTGGCGGAGATGTCCGACGGAGAGCAGCACGCGGGTGACGCCGGAGCGCTGCAGCTCATCGAGCAGCAGCTCAAGGAATGGCCTGCCTGCGACCGACGCCATCGGCTTGGGGATGCCGTTCAGGCGCGAGGCGAGTCGGGTACCGCGGCCGCCGGCAAGGATGATCGCCTCCACTAGAGCGCGCCTCCGCCAAGGGAGGCCGCCAGTGCTTCATAACGCGAGCGGCCAAAGTAGCAGTTCTCGGTCATGAGGCAGTAGATGTGCTCCAGCATGAGGTGCGCCTCCTGGATGTTCATGGTGACGTTGCTGGGGATGATGACGTTGAAGTCGCAGAGGGCCTTCATGCGTCCGCCGCCGTTGCCGGAGAGCCCGATGGTGGTGATGCCGAGGTCGCGGCAGAGCTCCAGTGCGCGCAGGAGATTGGGCGAGTTGCCGGAGGTGGAGATGCCCATGAAGACGTCACCCTTGAGGCCGAGGGCCTCCACCTGGCGTCGAAACGAGAGGTCGTAGCCGTAGTCGTTGCCAATGGCTGTGAGGATGGAGCTGTCGACGGTGAGGGCGATGGCGCGCATCGCGGGGCGGTTCTCCACGAGGCGACTGACGAACTCGGCGACAAGGTGCTGCGAGTCGGCCGCGCTGCCGCCGTTGCCTGCGACCATCAACTTCTTACCGGCCAGCATGGCGTCGGCCGTTGCCTGCGCGGCGGCGGCCAGTGTGTGATGCAGCGTGTGGTCGTGCGAAACGGCCTGCAGCACGGCGAGCGTGTCGGCAATCTGTTTGCGTACAAGGTCGGTCATTGCATCCGCCATACCTGGGCCCCCTGATTCGTGAAGTGCGCGCTGTAGGCGATGCCATCCGGTGCGGTCTCCTCCAGCTTGCGCCGGACCTTGTCCTTGCGGGTTGGGTCGATCAGCAGCATCATAAAGCCGCCACCGCCCGCGCCTGAGATCTTGGCGCAGTGGGCGCCTTCCTCCAGTGCTTTTTCGTACAGCGAGTCGATGTGTGGATTGCTGATGTTTTGCGCCATGCGCTTCTTCGACTCCCAGCTACCGCGGAGAACCTCGTGCATCTGCGTTAGGTTGCCGCGTAGCAGGCACTCCTTCATGCGGTTCGCCTCTTCCTTGATGTGATGCGTGGCGCGGAGTGCGCCTTCATTGCTCTCACGCACATTCTTTACCTGCTCGTCGATGATGGCCGCAGAGGAACGCGACTTGCCGGTGAAGAAGAGCAGCAGCGAGGCTTCCAGTTCGGAGACGAGCCACTCCTTGACGCGAAGGGGGTTGACGAGCACATGCTCGTTCGCGCCGAACTCGATGAAGTTGAAGCCACCGAACGCGGCGGCATACTGGTCCTGCTTGCCGCCCTGGAGATGGGCCTCGCGTCGCTCGATCACCCACGCGGTGGACGCGAGTTCGTAGTCGCTCAAGGCGACGTTCAGGTATTCGGCATAGGCCGCGACCATGGAGACCACCAGAGTCGATGAAGAGCCCAACCCCGAGCCGGCAGGGACATCGACGCGCGTGCTGATGCGAACGCCAAAGGGACGGCCTCCGTTGAAGCGGCGCACGACGTGGTTGTAGACAGCTTTGAATAGATCCAGATTGCCATCGAAGGCGATCTCGGGCTGCAGGGGATAGGCCGCGCTGGCACCCAGATCGACAGAGACAAATTCGATGCCGGTGTCGATGGGTTCGAGCGTTGTGTACGCGTAAAAATCAACGGTGGCGTTGAGGACGGCCCCACCAAATTGATCGCAGTAGGGTGAAACATCGGTGCCGCCCCCCGCTAGTCCAAGGCGTAGTGGAGCGCGCGAACGAATAAGCATGAGTGGTAATCCTGAGGGTCAGACGAGCGTTGAAAGGGGAGATGGCTCTTCGGGCGAGGGAGCGCCGACAGCAAAGCTTCTCTTCTGTAAAGCTCGCTTCATCACTACTGTACGATAGCAGCTGCGGCAATAGTCCGCTAGCATTTGTTGTTGAAGGACTGACGGTATGGCGAAAGTATTTATCGTATCTACACGTGACGTCAAAGGCGATCAGGATAACGGTCGCATACGTACGATGCACTCTATCTGGGAGGCAGCAGGCGAAAATCGTTTTGAGGTCAATATCCGTTCTTTGCTGGAAAAAGCTTCCTACCTGACGCTAATTTCACGATTGCTGCTGCGGGTTGTTTTTTCGCGACCTAGTCGTCGATGGCCGCTACAGTCAGTTCTGTTTGACGATCGAAAAGAAATCAGCCGCATTCTGGAGGAAATTGATCGTGAAAAGCCGACAGTTGTCTATTTCGACACGGTACGCTGCCTTCCGATTATCCTTGCCGTGCATGCACGCTTTCCAGCTATGCGCCTTGTTTGCGACTTCGACGATCTCCTGTCGCGTCGTATTCAACTTCTTCAAGAGCTGCGTTGCTATGTTGCGCTCGGCTACTTAGACAGCTTCGCCCCGAAGTTCATCAAAAAAGTTATCGAGATGCCCCGAATCTCTCAGCAGATTCTGCGGTACGAATCGCAGTCGCTGACGTATGCGGAGCAAGAGATTGTGCGCGCGACGAGTGCGGTTGTGCTGGTCTCAAGCGTTGAGGTTGCTGTCTTGCGCAGCCAGCTCAGCGAGGCGTTGCGCCAACGAGTCGTGCTTGCGCCGGCTCCCGTAGCCATGCATGCGCCAGTCGCTCTGGGTTCTGGGCCATACCGCTTTGTCTTTGTCGGCCGTGACCGACAGTTACAGAATCGGCTTGCGATTGAGTACCTGCTCGATCTTTGGGAGAAGCACCAGGTTCGCCAACCGCTTTACATATTTGGCTTGCAGTCAGTTACGATTCGCGAGGTCGAACAGGTTTATTGGCCAGGCTTCTGCCGCGACATGGAAGGTCGTGCCGGCGGCCGCGAAGGGACCATGCTGGCACCGGACCGGATCGAGAGCTGCACGCCGGAGTTGCTGCGGATTGTGATCATGGCGGCTAAGGCGGCGGGCGTGCCGGTGGTCGTCGACCCGATTCGTTCGACCGACTCCTCGCGTTATCGCGGCGCGACAACGATG
>JAJZHR010000396.1 GCA_021810815.1 Acidobacteriota bacterium
GGCTACTCCGACTCCAACAAGGACGGCGGCATGATCGCCAGCACCTGGGAGATCTGGAAGGGCCACCGCGACCTGCACACCGTCGCGCGCGAGTGCGGCGTCACGCTGCGGCTCTTTCACGGCCGCGGTGGCACGGTTGGCCGCGGCGGCGGACCCACGCATCGCTCCATCTACGCGCAGCCGCTCGATAGCTTCTCCGGCGAGCTGCGCCTCACCGAGCAGGGCGAGGTCCTCAACTGGAAGTACTCCGACGTGGTGCTCGCCGAGCGCAACCTGGAGCTGATGATCGCCGCCTCGCTCGACGCCATCGCCCGCCCGGACCTCAACCAGAAGGAGCCCGGCTCCCACCTCACCGGCGTCATCCTCCCTGCATGGGAGTCCGCGCTCAACGAGCTCTCCGCCACGTCCTTCGCGTTCTACTGCAAACACATCGTCGAAGACCCCGAGGTCTTCACCTACTTCGAGCAGGCCACGCCGGTCGCCGAGTTGGAGCACGCACGCATCGGCAGCCGCCCCGCCAAGCGCGCTGACGCGTCCGCACAGAAGAAGCGCAGCATGGCCGATCTCCGCGCCATTCCCTGGGTCTTCGGCTGGATGCAGTCCCGCCACGTCGTCCCCGCCTACTTCGGTGTAGGCCATGCGCTGGAGCAGTTCATCGCCACGCACACCGACGGCCTCACGCTGCTGCAGCAGATGATGCAGAGCTTCCCGCTCTTTCTCGACATGATCCGCAACGTCGAGATGGCGCTCGCCAAAGCCGACTTCGGCATTGCAAAGCTCTATGCCTCGCTCGTCACCGACGAGGCTCTCCGCAACCGCGTCTTCAGCACGCTGGAGGCAGAGTTCACGCGCACGCGCCGCATGGTGCTGGCCATCACCGGCCAGTCGCGCCTGCTCGAAAAGAACTCGGTGCTCTCGAACTCGGTCCGACTGCGCAATCCCTACGTCGATCCCATGAGCCTGTTGCAGGTCGAGCTGCTGCGCCGCAAGCGCAGTGGAGAAGCGGGCGAAGAACTCGATCGCGCCATCACCGCCACCATCAACGGCATCAGCGCCGGGCTGCGCAATACGGGCTGATCCGCGCGGCTATTTCAGCGCTTCATTGTCGGCACCCAGCATGCCACGCCCGATAAAGTACAACCCGCTCAGGTGGCCAATGGCGTTCCGCGCATAGGGCAGCGCCTCTTTGGCGCGCTCCGGGGTCAGGTCTCCGGGATGGTGCGCCAGGATCGGCACCAGCTGCAGGTAGTCGTTCAGCGTCAACTCCTCCATCGCCTGTAGCTGCGCCTGCTCCTTGTACGCGTTCGAGAACTGCTCCACCTCGCTGTAATTCATGTAGCTCAGCACGCCGGTAGAGCCGGCCGTCTGCCACGCCGAGTCCTGCAGCGGTCCTTCCTGGAACTGCAGGTCCTGTCCGCTCAGCTCACCGCCTGGAATCGTTTGTCCTGCGCTTGCGGCCTCCAGCAGATCGAGCGTATGGGTCATGCTGGCGATCTCGGCCTTCAGTCCGTCGGCACCGTTCAGGATCTGCTGGCGATTGTTCTGAATCTCCTGGCGTACCTTGGTCTCCGCCTGCTCCCGCTGGTGGCGATGGTGCACCGCCTCCACACCTGCCTCCAGCCCCAGCGCAATCAGCAGCCCGCACGTGATGGTGAACAGGTGCAGAAAAAACTCGCGCACGTTGTGAATGCCGTGTTCCGGCGCATGAACATCAATCATCGCAGGCTCCTCTCCGTTGCTTGCCCCTAGAGTAGCAGCGCAGTACACTTGCCCGCATGACTCGTCTGCTGTCTCTAGCCCTCCTCAGCTTCACCACGGCAGTCTTCGCGCAGGCCCCGGCGCCGCCGCCGCTCGACAGCCACCAGCTCAATTCCGACAACACCATCACCTTCCGCTATCGCGGCCCCGGCGCGAAGTCCGTCGCCGTCTCGCTCGATCTCTACGCCAAGCCGCTGCCCATGGCGCAGGACGACTCCGGCGTCTGGTTCACCACCACCCCGCCGCTCGCGCCCGAGTATTACGGCTACACCTTCATCGTCGACGGCGTCTCCCAGCTCGACCCTCTCAACGGTGACGTTCGCTTCAACTACGTCAACCCCGCCGACCAGGTCATGGTGCCCGCCCACCCCGCCAGCCCCTGGGAGCTGACCGCCATCCCGCACGGCCGCGTCGACCACATCCGCTTCACCACGCACATCGCAAAGAACCTGCCCGACAACCAGAGCGCCTACGAGGTCTACACCCCGCCCGGCTACGACCAGCATCGCAAAGGCGGCTACCCTGTCCTCTATCTCCTCCACGGCTGGTCCGACAACGAGACCGGCTGGACCGAGATCGCCCACGCGCCCTTCATCCTCGATGCCCTCATCCACGACGGCAAAGCCGTGCCCATGATCGTCGTCATGCCGCTCGGTTACGGCGACCTCGACTTCGTCACCCACGGCTTCTCTGTCTGGCAGGACCCCGCAAAGATCGCCGACAACGTCCGCCTCTACAGCGACGAGCTGCTCACCGAGGTCGTGCCCGCCGTCGAGCGCGACTACAACGTCGCCAAGGGCCGCGAGAACCACGCCATCGCCGGCCTCTCCATGGGCGGGCTGGAGAGCCTCTCCATCGGCCTCAAGAATCCTGACACGTTCGCCTACGTCGTCGGCATGAGCTCCGCCATCCACAACACGCCCTTCGACACCCTGCTGCCCGCCGACCTCGCCAAGGCCCCCAAGCCCACGCTGCTCTGGGTCGCCTGCGGCACCGACGACCACCTCCTCGCCCCCAACCGCGCTTTCATCGCCTTCGCCAAGGCCAAAGGCTTCAACCCCGTCGCCGTCGAAACCCCCGGCCTGCACATTTGGGAGGTCTGGCGCGACAACCTCATCCACGTCGCGCCGCTGCTCTTCCAGCCCAGATAGCGCTTCTCGTCTCGATCCCTGCTCTAGCTCCCCGGCTGCACATACGGCACCTGCCCCAGGTACCGTCGCTCTCTCCCACGCGGATCGTCCTCCACTCGCGGCGGCAGGTCCAGGATCATCGTCTCGCGCTTCTCCGCCGAAAACGTTGGCCACACCGGTAGCGCCTTCGTCTGCGGGTTCCCCGTCCGCGCAAACGCGATGTACATCGCGCTGACCACGTCGCTCATCCGCTGCGCCCGCGCCTGGTCGGCATCGCTCGCGCCCACCATCCCCGGCGACGCAGCACAGGTATCAAACGCCAGCGGAAGATCCAGCGTATGCGGCGCGCCCCACTTGCCGCCGTCCACGCCGCTCTTCCAGTTCAACTGATACACCCAGGTATGCGCCGCGGCCTTCGCGTCCTTCGCGCGCTGCTCGGCCTCAATCAC
>JAJZHR010000019.1 GCA_021810815.1 Acidobacteriota bacterium
GGTACTCCTCCACCTTGGCCTTGTTCTCGGGAAGAGCGAGCGTGCTCAGTGCGGCGTTTCCCGCCAGCTTGGCGTAATTGTTCAGGGAGCCGCGCCCCAGCTTGCCAATGTAGAGCCGCGAGGTGAGGGCCTCGCGCAGGCTGATCTCCGCGCCTGCATGGTCTTTGACCGGCGCGTCGCCGGGGATGCCAAGCGCGGCCAGCAGCTCTGCCACAGCCGAGGAACGGGTGGTGGCGAAGATGCCCACCGCATCGCCGGGCAGATAGGTCAGACCGGAGCCTTCAAGCGACAGCTCGATGTGGCGGGTTTCCTTCTCTGAACCGGGCCCCGTCAGCAGAATGTTCCTGGTCACGAGCGAGAGAAAGGGGTTGCTGCGCGAATAGGTTGCGGTCTGCGTTTCTGGCGAGGCCATGGTCCCTTTCCCCGGCTCAACGGAACAACTATAAGCCTAGCATGCAGAGGGCGCGGCAGCTAAAACAGGCGGAACACGAGTCCCGTGCTGAGGGCCTTCGGGCTGATATTGTTGCTGCTGGTCAGGGTGGTGTCGCTGAACTCCAGAACCCGCCAGTCCAGGTGCGGCAGCAGAGTGAAATCCGCACCGACATTGAACTCGTATGCGAAATTGTTCGCGCTTTGGGTCGGGTAGCTGGAATGGGCGATGCCGCCCAGAAGCTCTACATACGGGTTGAAGGGGATGATGTGCGGCTTCACCGAAAGGCGAAGCCCGCCCATGCCGCTGTCGAACTGCGTGTTGTTCCCATTCCGGAGAAAGGCTCCCCGAATGTCCACACCGTAGTTGATGAAAGTCCCACGGTCAAAATACGCCCCCAGCGTGGGGCCGTACATATTGCCGCTGTTCGCTGGACCGCTGCTGGCGCCCGTGAACATGGCGTACACAGCCGTTTGGGCGCTGGCGCTGCGCTGCGCTGCAAAGAAAGCGGCAAAAAGGACAAGAACAATAGCCAAAGTATGAAGAAATTTCATCAGGGGTCTCCGTGGAGGATTTTTGGGTCGGCTCCGCTGCAAGCTGCCTATTGGCAGTTAGATGCGCCAACGCCATGCGGCGTCAACCTCGCGGATAGAATTCTTGTCTCCGGCCGTCCCGCCGCAGATCCCGTTACTTCAGACGGAACACGAACCCGGTGCTGATGGACTTCGGGTAATACGTCCCATTCACGTCCGAGAGGTGGCCCACGCCGAATTCGATGGGGCGCCAGTCGAAGCGCTGCGTCAGCTTGATATCCGCCCCGCCCAGGATCTGGTACTCGAACGAATTCGAGGTGTAGGAGGGGTAGCCTTCGCCATAGGTGAGGTTGCCCAGGCCGAAGAGCGCCTCGCCGTACGGCACGATGTGGATCTTCTTCGGGTGGAAGGAGATCCGCGGACCGGCCATCGCCGTGTACAAGGCCTCGTTGCTGTTGCCGAACAGGAACGCTCCGCGAGCGTCGATCCCTGGCTTCAGCTTCAGGAACGTGAAGCGGTTGCTGTCAAAGTAGCCGCCCATCGTCGCGCCATAAATCCAACTGGTGTTGGGAATGTTCAACCGGGTGCCGGTGGCGGTGACATAGAGTCCCACAGTTTGGGCCTTCGCGGCGCTCGCTGCGCCGAACAGGGTCGCCGCGAGCAGCGAAAGCAGAAGTGCGAACCGGAACCGTTTCATAAGCGGGCAGAATCTCCTGCCCCTAGCTTAGTGGAATTCGCTGCAACAATCCAAGACCCTCGCTCGTCCTTGGTCTACATGCCGCGAAACCCGGATCAGTTGCGTGCGAAACCCGGATCGGTTGCGCCGCGAATGCAGATCATTGGCGCCGCGAACCCGGTCGGTCTGAATCTCTACCCGTTTGCAACGTGTCGTCTATAGCCGACAAGCATCCCACAAGAGTGTCAGCAATCGTACCGACGCCGCACAATGGGCGGTGGGAACATCATTTTCCGGCGACCATGGGGCCAGTCAGAGCCCAAAGCCGAATTGTCTCCTGTTCGCCCTTCGCTGTCTTATTTTTCGCAAGGAGTCTCTTCGCCGTTTAAGAATTTCTCCTCAACCTCCGCCTAAGGAGCACCCCGCTAGGTGTTTCGAAGCAGAGTTCCGAGATTCAAGAGGAATGCCGAGCCATGGACCCCGAGAGGTGCTACTCAGCGCAGACCCTATCATTGAGTCACTCGCAGAGACCTGTCGACTCCTGCATGCGCACGCCCATTGCGATGATCGGCAACGATGCCGACCTGCTCTTCTACCGCGCCGCAGTCCTGCGCTGCGCTGGATGGCAAACCGTGATCGCCGCGCCCAGCGAAGTGGAGACATTGATGGCGAACCAGGAGAATTTCCCCCTCGCCATCTTCTGCACCACGCTCTCCTCGATTGAAAGAAGCAGCATTGCGGCTCTTTTCCGGCAGAGGAGCCCGGAAACCAAGCTGCTGCTGCTCCTGCGCGGTCGAACGCCTCCTCCCGATGCGGACACCTTCGACGAAACAATGTTCGCTCTGGATGGACCCACGGTTTTGATCGGCATGGTGCAGCGACTGGCCTGCTAGAGCAAGATCAAGGTTGCTGTGCCCATAAGGTTTCACGCCGTCATCCTGAACGCAGTGAAAGACCCCTGTATTGCGTCAACGCCTGTTCTCGCAACCAGGGTACATCGGCTGTGATTCTGCTTGAGGGGCAATGCCTGCGTCCGCCCCTCGATCGCATGTCCAGGGCTTCACCGGAAAGCTGGGCTGATTTTGTCCCGTGGATCAGACTCACCCTGCGCAAATCCCATTTTGGGAAAGCTCAGCAAAAGGGCACCAATGTCGGATACCTTACATACGAAAATCGTTTGAACAATGAAACTTAGCGAATGCCAGAACCCGAAGATCCCACCCCCAGTTGGCCACTACGGGGTCTACGTACCCGTCCCCTACCCGGGGGGCAAATTGAAAATCCCAACCTCATCCTTGCGAGCCTGACGGCCAGCGAACAGAAGCGGCTGGAGCCATTCCTGGAATTGGTCCACCTCAAGCTCCACGATGTTCTGATGGAGCCGGATGCCGCAATACGGCACGTCTACTTCCCCCTCAACAGCGTGGCCTCCGTGGTTCAGACGATGCGCGACGGCTCCACCGTGGAGACGGGCATCATCGGCAGGGAGGGAATGATCGGCGTCGGAGTGTGGCTGGGGCAGAAGGTGGCCTCCAGCGGCCGCGTTTTCATCCAGGTGCCAGGGGCGGCCTATCGCTTGAAGGTGGACGCCTTCAAGTCTGAAGTGATGCAGCAGCCGGGCGGCATGAACAACTGCCTCGGGCCCTATGTCGATGCTCTGCTGAACCAGACTGCGGTGGGCGCAGCATGCAACCGTGTCCATCGCGTGGAGGAGAGGCTCTGCCGCTGGCTGAAGATGATGCACAACCGGGTGGACGGGGACACCTTCCCCATGCGCCACGAGTTTCTCTCCTACATGCTCGGCGTCCATCGGCCAAGCATCTCCATCGCGGCGAATACCGCGCGAAAGGCCGGCCTGATCCACTACGAGCGGGGTACCATCACCGTCACGAACAGCGACAACCTCGCTGCGGCGGCGTGCGAGTGCTACGACACCATCGAGGGCCAGTATGAGCGCGTGTACAAGCGGCCCTTCCGCAAATAGGCTGCTCCAAGGGGACGTGGGCCGCCGAACCGCTGACTTCCAGGCTGCGCCGACCCACTGCCTCGCTGACCCGCCGACCTACATCCCGCCGGTGCCGATGTCTGCTGCTGCTGCTGCTGCGCTGCGCTCGTCGATGTATTCCTCGCAAACGCTGTCGAGCAGCCCCTTCGCGGACAGGATGAATTCGACGGCGTCGCGCCCCGCTCCCTGGCCGCCGCTGTGGGGCGTGACGTAGTGGGCCGCTGCCTTCACCTGCTCGCGCGCGTTGGCGACGGCGATGGCGAGGCCGCAGACGCGCATCACCGGAAGGTCGATGATGTCGTCTCCCACGTAGGCGACCTCGTCGAGCGTGACGTCTTCGCGATAGACGATTTCGTTGACCGCGTTGAGCTTGTGCGCCTGCCCCTGGTAGACAAACTCCAGCCGCAGGTCGCGCGCTCGGATGGCCACCGTCTCCGAGATGCGCTTGGTGATGATGCCGCACTTCATGCCGCCGAGCCGCGCCAGCGAAATGCCAGCTCCGTCGTGCGCGTGGAAACCCTTGGCCTCCACCATGTTGGTGGAGGAAATCGCATAGCCGCCCTTGCTCTCCATGCGGTCGATCTGGTCGGCGGTCGCAGGGCTGGAGGGCGCGGGAGCGGGAAAGAGCCAGATGCCGCCGTCCGTGAGAACGCCGTCAACGTCGAAAAGGATGATTTTGATGCGCTTTGCGCGCTCGATTGCTGTGAGGGACATGCGGTAATGATAACCAAGCCGGATGATCCGGGCGCACTCCTGGGTTCGCTCGCTCGCACGCTTGCGCGGATGGCGTGTGCCCCCTTCGGGATTTTCGCTAGTCCTTGTCCTCAAGGGACAGCATCTGCAGGCACAGCGGCGGCTCCAGGATGAAATCCATCTTGGCGATGGTCGCCAGCGCCTTGTTCAGCGTGGACGTCAGGCATGGCTCCACCGTCACCACGAACGGCAGCCTGTGCTTGGGATGGCCGGGCCGCTGCAGGATGGAGTCGATGTTGATGCCATACGTCGCCAGCGCGCCGGAGAAGCTGGAGATGATGCCCGGCTTGTCGTCCACGATGAACCTGCAATAGTGCGGCGCGTGGAACTCGCCCGTCGCCTGGCGCTTGCGCGTCGGCAACTGCACCGCCTTGCATCCCTGCGCCACGGCGAGGATGTCCGAGACGACAGCGACCGCCGTTGGGCCGCCGCCCGCGCCATGGCCGGAGAAAACCGTGTCGCCGCCGAAGACGCCGTTCGCCACCACCATGTTCAGCGTCCCATGCGACCACGCGATCGGCGAGCTGAGCGGCACCAGCATGGGAGCGACCCTGGCGCGCACCGTTGCGCCGTCGATCTCCGAGCGGGAAATCTGCCGGATGGTGCAGTTCAGCTCCCGCGCATAGGTGAAGTCCACCGCGTTGATGCCGGAGATGGATTGCGTGCTCACAGCCTCTGGATCCACGTCCGCATGCAGCCCCAGCCGGGTCAGAATCACCAGTTTGGCGCGAGCGTCGTAGCCGTCCACATCGGCGGTGGGGTCTGCCTCGGCATAGCCCAGTTGCTGCGCGTCGGCCAGCACTGTCGCATAATCCGCGCCAGCCTCCATGCGGGTCAGGATGTAGTTGCAGGTGCCGTTCAGGATGCCGCTCAGGCGCGTGATGCGGTCGCCGCCCAGCCCCTGCAGCATTCCCGGAATCACAGGAACGCCGCCAGCCACGGCCGCTCCATACACCAGTTGCGCCTTGTGCTGCGCCGCCAGCCTTGCCAGCGATGGGCCGCGATAGGCGATCAGCTGCTTGTTCGCCGTCACCACTGACTTGCCCGCAGAGAGCGCCTTGCGCAGCCAGCCTTCCGTCGGCGTGATGCCGCCCATCAGCTCCACCACCACCTGCGCGTCGGAAGCCAGAATTTCGTCCATGCTCTCCGTCCACACCACGGAGGAGGGAACGCACTTCGCCGCCTCGGAGTCCCGCTTGCGCGCGACGCTCCGATTGAAGATGTGCGTCAGCTCGATGCCCGGCAGCTTCAGCGTGGAGAGAACCTTGGCCACGGACGCGCCAACGGTTCCGAAGCCGAGCAGGGCGATCCTGGTGATCGGCAGCCCGCTGTCTGCGGGAGCCTGGCGCAGCGACGATGCGGAAGCGATGCCGATCCGGCTCCTGGACCTGGAGGACGATGTTTTTGGCTTGCTCTTCGAATTTTTCCTGAGTGTGGTCATAACGTGGACAAAGTTGATACTACCTTGCCGGAGTAGACTTTTAAAAGAAAGCCGCCCGCAAAGGCGCGCTGATGAGAATCCTTCTCCTATGGCCATTCAGTCCATTAATCCCGCCAATGGCGAGTTGCTCCGCAGCTTTGCCCCCTTGACCGGAGACACGCTGCAGAGAAAGATCGACCTCGCGGCGAAGACGTTCCTCGCCTATCGGCAGACGCCTCTGGAGCATCGCACGCTGTGGATGCGCAAGATGGCCGCCATCCTGGAGCACGAGCGCGACGAGTTTGCCAGCCTGATGACCGCAGAGATGGGCAAGCCCTTCAAGGCGGCGCAGCAGGAGGTGGCGAAATGCGCCGTCGCCTGCCGCTACTACGCCGAAAACGCCGCTCGCATGTTGGCCGACCAGCCCGTGGCCACTGAGGCCGCCAGCAGCTTCACCCGGCCCCAGCCGCTCGGTGTCGTCCTCGCCGTCATGCCCTGGAACTTCCCCTTCTGGCAGGTCTTCCGCTTCCTCGCCCCGGCTCTCATGGCGGGCAACGTCGGCCTGCTCAAGCACGCGTCCAACGTCCCCCAGACCGCTCTGGAGATTGAGGCCATTGTGCGCCGGGCCGGATTCCCCCGCGGCGTGTTCCAGACGCTGCTCATCGGCTCCTCGCAGGTGGAAGAGGTGCTGGGCCACCCCGCCATCGCCGCCGTCACCCTCACCGGCAGCGACGATGCTGGCCGCGCCGTCGCTGCCCAGGCCGGCTACCTCATCAAGAAGAGCGTGCTGGAGCTTGGCGGCAGCGACCCTTTCATCGTCATGCCCTCGGCAGACATCGCCGCCGCCGTGAAGACAGCCGTCAGGGCGCGCTGCATCAACAACGGCCAAAGCTGCATCGCCGCCAAGCGCTTCATCGTCGCCGATGAGATCTTCGACGACTTCGCGCAGCGCTTCACCGACGGCATGGATCGTCTCATCGTCGGCAATCCCATGAGCGAGGACACCGACGTAGGCCCGCTCGCCACGCCCGCCATCATGGACGAACTGCACGCCCAGGTGCAGCGCTCCCTGCAGGCCGGAGCCACGCTGCTGACCGGCGGCGAAAAGCTGATGGGCAAAGGCAACTACTATGAGCCTACGGTGCTGGTCGCGCCGCCCGCAGCTCTTGTGCAGCAGCCTTCGGCAGAGGACCGCGCGGCGACCGCCGTCTTCCGCGAAGAAATGTTCGGCCCCGTCGCCGTCCTCTACCGCGCCGCCAACATCGAGCACGCCCTCGCCCTCGCCAATGACTCCTCCTTCGGACTCGGAGCCGCGGCCTGGACGCGCGATCCCGGCGAGCAGCAGCGCTTCATTCAGGAGCTTGAGGCAGGCAGTGTCTTCATCAATGCCATGGTTGCCTCCGACCCGCGCCTTCCCTTCGGAGGCATCAAGAACTCCGGCTACGGCCGCGAACTCAGCTCCGTCGGCATGCTGGAGTTCATGAACCTGAAAACCATCGTCGTCGCCTGACCAGCCTGCCCTTGCGAAATCAGGCCGCAGCGTTCTGGACTAACTAAAATTCCTTTGCTTGGCCAAACGCTAAATAAAGATTCAGCCCCAAATTTTATTTACCTCAGGCAGCCCATCCCTCTCGCTATGCCGCCGGAACTCAAGAAAACTCGCCCCCCTACTAGAGAAGGAGGTCGAGCGCAGGAAGACAAGGTATACAGGTAGGGGTTTTATTTTGAGACCTGACAGGCGATGGAAGAGATTTGTCTGCTAAATAAGACACCAGTGGCATTAGTTGGAAGGAGAGCACCTGCATGGGAAAGTGGACGCGGCGGGATTTGGTGAAGACGGCACTGGCTGCTTCGGCCAGCATGATGGCAGGCGGAGATCTGTTGGCGCAGCCGGCGCTTGGCGACGGGCACCAGCAGGCCGGCAGCAATGACGCCCATGCGTCCGGCGAAGTGCTCGCTGCCGATGCAGCAGGAAATGCAGCGAACCCTCTGCGCGACCGCCTGCTGATGGACTTCGGCTGGCGCTTTGCTCTTGGCAACGCCGACGACCCGGACAAGGACTTCGGCTTCGGCAAGCTGCGCCGCGAGGGCACCTACGCCAAAAACGGCCACGCAGGCGGTCCGGCCGATCCGAAGTTCGACGACTCCGCCTGGGCCGCCATCGACCTCCCGCACGACTGGGCGCTCGACCTTCCCTTCATCGACAACTCCATCCTGGTGGAGCACGGCGGCAAGCCCCTCGGGCGCGAGTATCCCGCCACCAGCATCGGCTGGTACCGCCGCAGCTTCCATGTTCCAGCGGCGGATGCGGGCAAGCGCGTCTGCGTCGAGTTCGACGGCATCTTCCGCAACGCGATCCTCTTCGTCAACGGCAACTACATCGGCGTGAACTTCTCCGGCTACGCCCCCTTCAACGCCGACATCACCGACTTCCTGAACTACGGCGACAGCGACGCCGACGGGCGCAACGTCCTCACCGTACGCGTGGACGCGACCCTCGACGAGGGATGGTTCTACGAGGGCGCGGGCATCTATCGCCACGTGTGGCTCACCAAAACCGCTCCGGCGCACATCGCCCGCTATGGCAACTACGTCCGCAGCACGGTCAACGGATCGTCCGCGACGGTCTTTGTCAGCACGGAAGTCCTCAACGAGAGCGACAGGCCGATCCAGGGCCGGGTTCACGCGAAGCTGATCGACTCCGACGGAAAGACAGTCGCCACCGCCGCATCGAAGACCTCCGAGGTCCCTGCGGGCGAGGGCTTCATCTTCCAGATGCAGGCGCCCGTCAGCGGAGCGAAGCTCTGGTCGCTGGAGCAGCGCAACCTTTATCGCGCCGTCACCGTGTTCGAGGCGGATGGCAAAGCTGTTGACCAGGATGCGGCAACCTTCGGCATACGCACGCTGAAGTTCGACGCGAACCAGGGCTTCCTGCTCAATGGCAGGCAGGTGAAAATCCAGGGCACCTGCAACCATCAGGATCACGCTGGCGTGGGCGAGGCGATTCCGGACCGCGTCCAGGCCTACCGTCTGGAACTGTTGCGGAAGATGGGCTGCAATGCCATCCGCACCTCGCACAATCCTCCCACGCCGGAGCTGCTGGACGCATGCGACCGCATGGGCGTCATGGTGATGGACGAGACGCGCATGATGTCCTCCAGCCCCGAGGGGCTCAGCCAGTTGGAGCGCCTCGTCAAGCGCGACCGCAACCATCCCAGCGTCATCATCTGGTCCCTCGCCAACGAGGAGCCGGAGCAGGCCTCGGCCATGGGAGCGCGCATCGTCGCCAGCATGAAGAAGCTCCAGCGCAAGCTCGATCCCTCCCGCGTCTGCACCACCGCCATGAACGGCGGATGGGGCGGCATCGGCGTCTCCACCGTCGTCGACGTGCAGGGCTGCAACTACCGCACCGGCCTCATCGACGCCTATCACAAGGAGCATCCGGCCCAGCCCATGATCGGCACGGAAACCGCCAGCACCCTGGGAACGCGCGGCATCTACACCGACGACCCTGCCCGCGGCTACGAGGCCTCCTATGGCCTCGATAAGCCCAAGTGGGGAGCAACGCCGGAGGAATGGTGGTCCTTCTACGCCGACCGCCCATGGCTGGCGGGCGGCTTCGCATGGACCGGCTTCGACTATCGCGGCGAAACCACACCCTACAAGTGGCCCTGCATCAGCTCCCACTTCGGCATCATGGACACCTGCGGCTTCCCCAAGGACTACTTCTACTACTACCAGTCCTGGTGGGGAACCCAGCCCGTTCTGCACCTCTTCCCGCACTGGAACTGGGAGGGCAGCGAAGGCAAGGAGGGCAAGGAGATCGTCGTCATGGCCTTCACCAACCAGGACAGCGTCGAACTCTTCCTCAACGGCGCCAGCCTCGGCTCGCAGAAGGTCGCAAAGCACGGCCACGTCGAGTGGAAGGTGAAGTACGCTCCCGGAACCATTGAAGCCCGCGCCGCCAAAGACGGCCGCCCCACCCTCACTGCGAAGCGCGAAACCGTCGGTCCCCCGGCGAAGATCGTCGCCGTCGCCGACCGCGCCGCCATCCACGCCGATGGCGAGGACGTCTCCATGATCAACGTCAGCATTGTGGACGCGAAGGGCCGCGTTGTTCCCCTCGCTGGCAACATGCTCAGCTTCAAACTGGCTGGCGGCGGCAAGCTGATCGGCGTCGGCAACGGCGACCCAAGCTGCCACGAGGAAGACAAGCCAGCGAACCCGGCCGAGGCGCAGCGCAGCGCCTTCAACGGCTTCGCGCAGGCAATCGTCCTTGCTCCGAAGCAGCCAGGCGACATGGCGGTTCAGGTCAGCTCGCCCGGCCTCGAAGGCGCGACCGTCAAAATCACAGCCGCGCCAGCAAAACTCCGGGCCACCGTCGCATAACGCAACGGAAGCGCGCTCCCGCAGGGAAGCGCAGCCCATGGAATGCTATGATTCCCAGTTCGGCTTTCAGTCAACACGCTGAAAGCCGAACACAGGGAATCATTCGACATTTAAAACGCACTCGATGGCAACAGCGAGTGCGGCTTTACACGCTGAGGACTGCCTTGCGGGCCGAGTTTGCACGCTCATCGCGCAGTCTGAAACCTGAAAGAAAATCTGGAGCGCACCGCATGATCCGTTCGAAAGTCCTCGCCAGTGTTTCCTGTTTGTTCCTCGCAATCGGCTGCATTTCCCTCCCTGCGCAGCAGCAGGCGCCCAAAGCCGACTCTCACGGCATCGCCGTCGCCAACATGGACCCGTCCGTCAAGCCGGGCGACAACTTCTACGAGTATGCCAACGGCGACTGGATCAAGCGCACCGTCATCCCTCCCGACCGCGCCGCCGTCGGCGTCTTCAGCGCCCTCGCCGACCTCAGCAACAAGCGCACCGCAGCCCTCATTCAGGAGGCGGCGAAGTCCCATGCCGCTCCCGGCTCCAACGCCGCCAAGATCGCCGCCGCATTCAACTCCTACATGGATGAGGCTGGCATCAACGCGAAGGGCCTCGCTCCGCTGCATCCTCATCTTGCCGCCATCGCCGCCATCTCGAACAAGACGGAACTGGCCAGCGCACTCGGAGAGACGCTCCGCTCCGACGTGGACGCCCTGAACAACACCAACTTCCATACGCCGAACCTCTTTGGCATGTGGGTCGCTCCGGACTTCAACAACTCCGACCACTACGCCGCCTATCTTTTGCAGGGCGGCCTCACGCTGCCGGACCGCGAATACTACCTCTCGGACAACCAGCACATGCGCGACCTCCGCGCGAAATACCAGACGCACGTCGCGGCGATGCTCAAGCTCGCCGGCTTCAGCGATGTGGACGCAAGGGCAGAGCGCGTCGTCGCTCTGGAGCACGCCATCGCGCAGACCCACCTGACGCTGGCGGAGAACGACGACATCCACAAGGCGAACAACCCCTGGAAGCAGTCCGACTTCGCAGCGAAGGCTCCCGGCCTCGACTGGGCCGCCTACTTTGCCGGCGCAGGCCTCGCCCGGCAGCAGAACTTCATCGTCTGGCAGCCCTCGGCCTTCACCGGCGAGTCTGCACTGGTCGCGTCGCAGCCGCTCGACGTGTGGAAGGACTGGCTCTCGCTCCATCTGATTGAGGCCTACGCTTCCTTCCTTCCCAAGCCACTGGCCGACGAGCGCTTCGACTTCTTCGGCAAGACCCTCTCCGGCGTCACGGAGCAGAGGCCGCGCTGGCAGAATGGCGTCGCCGTGGTCAACGGCCTGCTCGGCGACGCCGTCGGCCAGATCTACGCCCAGAAGTATTTTCCGCCGGAGGCGAAGGCCGCTGCACAGGCCATGGTCGCCAACATCATCGCCAGCTTCCGCCAGCGCATCAACGCTCTCGACTGGATGGCTCCCGCCACCAAGGCCGAGGCCCAGGCCAAGCTCACCACCCTCTACGTCGGCGTCGGCTATCCGGAGACGTGGCGCGACTACTCCGCCCTCGAAATCAAGCCAGACGATGCTTTCGGCAACGTATGGCGCGGCAGCCTCTTCCGCTATCAGCACGACGTCGCCCGCATCGGCGCCCCGGTGGACCGCAAGGAGTGGTCCATGACGCCGCAGACCGTCAACGCCGTCAACCTTCCCTTGCAGAACGCCCTCAACTTCCCCGCCGCCATCCTGCAGCCGCCGTTCTTTGACGCCAAGGCTCCCGCAGCGTTCAACTACGGCGCCATCGGCTCCATCATCGGCCACGAGATCAGCCACACCTTTGACACCGAGGGCAGCGCGTTCGACTCCAAAGGCCGCGTGCGCAACTGGTGGACCGATGCAGACCTTGCTCACTTCAGCGCCGCCACCGCCAGGCTGGCTGCGCAGTACGATACCTATCACCCGTTCCCTGACCTCGCCGTGAATGGCAAGCAGACGCTGGCGGAGAACATCGCGGACATCAGCGGCGTCTCGGCGGCGTATGACGGCTATCGCGCTTCCCTCAAGGGAGGCGCCGCTCCCGTGCAGGACGGCTTCAGCGGCGACCAGCAGTTCTTCATCGCCTTTGGCCAGAACTGGGGAACCAAGGAGCGCGACGCTGCTCTCCGTCAGCAGGTGATGACCGACTCCCACGCGCCCGCGCAGTACCGCGCCGACACCATCCGCAACGTGGACGCCTGGTACGCCGCCTTCGACGTCAAGCCCGGCCAGACGCTCTACCTCACGCCAGAGCAGAGGGTGCGCATCTGGTAGAAGGCGCGCAGCTGCCTTGAACGCGCTGCTTCAGAGCGACAACGCCACGGCCCTGTATAGAACTGCCGGGTGCCCCATGCATCGCAGCTCGATCGCGATGCGTGGGATACTCGCCTTGCAGTCTTCCTGCGTTTGCTTCAGATTGCGGGAAGCAGCGCCACTGCTGTCATGTCCTCTTCCAGTTTGTCGCGGAAGCCGGGAATCCTGAGTGGCGGCCCGAACCTGCCCGGCTGCTGCTCAAAGCGAATGGCGGCGGCGACCAGCGCGTGGCACAACTCCTGCGGGTCGCGCGTCGTCTGCGCTGCCAGTGCCGCGGCCGCGCCGTTCAGGCCGAACTCCGCGTCGTGGGATGCCGCATGCACTAGCCCAGGGGTGATGAATACCGCCGCTGTTCCGGGCGCAAGCACCCGCACCTGAACTCCCCAGGGCATCCCTCGATCCGGTGCTGTGCCTGAGGGCAGGCCAAGCGGGCCGCCCCGGCTTTCGATTGCCTCCACCTTCGCGCCGTCTTTCAAGAGCAGGGGCGGCGCGCCTGCGCTTGCCCAGGTCAGGGTGGCCGTGACGGTTTCGTACGAGGCCAGCAGGGCGGTCGCGCTATAGAGCGGCGCAGCTGCGTCAAGGTTGCGCTGCATCTGCCGCATCATGTCCGGCAGCACCGAGGCCGACAGCACCGAGCCAGGAAGCACCTCATCGGAGGTCTGGCCATTCGCGGCCCCGGCATATTGTTCAGCGCCCATGCGGAAAACATCCTGTGCGAGCGCCAGCAGGCGCAGAGGCCGATGGCTGTGCCGGGCAACGCTCATCAGCAGGAGAAGGACGACGCCGGGGCGTGGAGACACCGCATCGAAAAGGTCGCCGGCCGCCATGCAGTCGTGTCCACCGCGGCACTGCATGTCCAGGCCTGCTCCAGCAATATGCGGAATAGCGCAGGGCAGAGGCCGGTCCCGGCCCGGCTGGTTCGACGGC
>JAJZHR010000397.1 GCA_021810815.1 Acidobacteriota bacterium
GAATACCGCGCCATCGAGCGGCGCACCTTTGAGCGGCGCACCGGATGGCTCCGCGCAGAGTTCCGCCGATGCGAACACGCGCATCACGAAGGCGCAGGCCAAAGAGTTGTTCCGCTCGGTGGACGAGATATTGAAGTTCGACAGCGACGCGACGAAGCTGCCGATCCTTCATCCGGTGAAGCGCAAGCTGACCAGCCGCGAGGCCGTCAACAAGTACGTGCTGAAGAAGTTTGACGAGGACGAGAGCGCGAAGAGGATGCAGCGCGCGGAGATCGTGCTGAAGAAATTCGGCCTGCTGGACAGGGACTTCAATCTGCGCCCGTTTCTCGTGAGCCTTCTGACGGAGCAGATCGCCGGGTTCTACGACAACAAGACCAAGACGGTGAACCTGCTGGACTGGATTCCGGCCGAGCAGCAGAAGCCGGTGATGGCGCATGAGTTGACGCATGCGCTGCAGGACCAGCATGTGGACCTGGAGACCTGGGGCCAGCAGGGGGCGACGGACCTTGCGAAGAACGCGGCCGAGGACAACCAGCACATCGCGACCGACGAGACGGACGACACGCGCGATGCCGTGCTGGAGGGGCAGGCGATGCTCGCGTTCATCGACTACAGCCTGCGTCCCTATGGAAAGACGGTGGCGACTGCGCCGGGGATGGTTTCGAAATTCATGGACAGCATGGGAGATGACAGCGACTCGCCCGTGATGGCGCGCGCTCCTCTGCTGCTGCAGCAGTCGCTGCTGTTTCCGTACCGCGAGGGTCTGAATTTCGAGCGGACGCTGCTGATGGATCGCGGAACGGAGACGGCGTTCGCAGGGGCTCTGGATCGGCCGCCGACATCGAGCTACGAGATCATGAATCCTCCGGCGTACCTCGCGCACCAGCCGGTGCCAGTGCTGCATATGCCGGACATCCATCCGCTGATCGACAAGGACTATGCGCCATACGATGTGGGCGTGATGGGCGCGCTGGACGTGAGGATCCTGACGCAACTGTTCGGCGGCGACCAGTCCGCGGATGCGCTGACCCCGGCCTGGGACGGCGGCATCTACTACGCTGCGCAGCGGAAGAGCGCGGTGACGGACGCGGAGAAGAAGTCCACCGCTTCGCTGGCGCTGATGTACTACTCGCGATGGAAGAACGCGGACTCTGCGCGGAGCTTCGCCCGTGTGTACGCGGACGAGCTGGCGCGCAAGTATGAGGTGCTGAAGCGCCGCAAGGCGGACGAGCAGCAGATCGACGACGCCGGGGCAGAGCGCGAGGAGCAGGTGTACACGACCAACGAGGGCGACGTTCTGATCGTGCTCGTCGGAAGGAGCGTGTTCATCAGCGAGGGCTTTGATCTGGCGCTGGCGCGGAAGCTGCAGGCGCTGATGTCCGCTGCGCAGGCGGAGGGGCCGATCGGCATCGCATCGGTTGGCAAGCCAGGGCCGCTGCAGCCGGGCTCCGAATTGACGTTGCCCCTGGCGGCGATGCTGCGGAGCGTTGGCGCGATGAAGGCGGGCCTGCCGCAAGTCAGCGTGTCATCGCGCTGATTGCGATGGTGTTGGTTGGGACAGCTTGTATACTTTGCAAGGCAGACTCGTTCGAGCGGGCGTACGCGCCGCTGCTTGCTTGCCCTGACAGGAGCGGACCGGATTGCAGCGAGCGGAGATCGGAATCATCGGCGGCAGCGGCTTGTATGCGATGCCCGGACTTTCTGAGGCGCGCGAGGAGCGCGTCTCGACCCCCTTTGGCGAACCATCCGACGCGTTCGTGCTGGGCACGCTTGAAGGGCGCAAGGTGGCCTTTCTGGCGCGGCACGGCAGGGGACATCGCCTGCTGCCGTCTGAGCTGAACTTTCGCGCGAACATCTATGCGATGAAGGTGCTGGGAGTGGAGCGCATCCTCTCGGTGTCTGCCGTCGGCTCGCTCCAAGAGGAGCACAAGCCCACGGACTTCCTCATTCCCGACCAGTTCATCGACCGGACGTTCGGCCGCATCGGCACCTTCTTTGGCGATGGCATCGTGGGCCACGTCGCGTTCGGAGATCCGGTGTGCGCCACGGTTGGCGCGGCGATTGCCGCCGCCTGCGATGCCTCGGGCGTCACGGGCAAGCGCGGCGGAACGTACGTCTGCATGGAGGGGCCTCAGTTCTCCACGCGCGCGGAGTCGCATCTTTACCGCTCGTGGGGAGCGGACGTGATCGGCATGACCAACCTGCAGGAGGCGAAGCTCGCGCGCGAGGCGGAGATTTGCTACGCGACGATGGCCATGGTGACGGACTACGACTGCTGGCGCGAGGGGCACGACTCCGTGACGCTGGAGGAGATACTGTCGGTGCTGCACGGCAACGCGGAGAACGCGGCGCGGGTGGTTCGCGCGGCTGTGGCTGGGATGCCAGCGCAGAGGACATGCGCCTGCGCGACAGCGGCGCAGACGGCGATTGTGACGCAGAGGGACCTGATACCGGCGGCAACGAAGGAGCGGCTTGCTCCGCTGTTCGGGAAGTATCTGGGGTAGAAGCACCTGGGATAGAAGTATCTGGGATAGACGGGCTGAGAAAGATGCTGGATCAAAGATAGGGGAAGACGTTCATGTCAATTCTGGTGGTAGGTTCGGTCGCATTCGACAGCATTGAGACTCCGCAGGGCAAGGTGGACCACTGCCTGGGCGGAGCTGCGACGCACTTCGCGCTGGCGGCGAGTTTTTTCACGCAGGTGCGAGTGATCGCCGTTGTGGGGCAGGACTTCATCCCCGAGCACGAGGCTGTGCTGACGCGGCGGGGCATCGATACGACGGGCATTGAGCATGCTCCTGGACAGAGCTTCCACTGGACCGGGTCGTACCTGAAGAACCTGAACGAGGCGCAGACGCTGAACACGGAGCTGAACGTCTTCGAGAGCTTCGAGCCGAAGATTCCAGAGGGGTATCTCGACAGCGAATATCTTTTCCTGGCGAACATCGACCCCGTGCTGCAGAAGCGCGTGCGCCAGCAGATGCCGAAGGTGAAGATGGTCTGCGGCGACACGATGAACTACTGGATCACAGGCCACGGCGAAAACCTTGCGGCCGTGCTGCGCGATCTGGACGTGCTGCTGATCAACGATGGCGAGGTGGGGCTGCTTTCCGGCGAGAAGAACCTGCTTCTGGGAGCGCAGAAGGTGCTGGCCATGGGGCCGAAGTCGCTGGTGGCGAAGCATGGCGAGTACGGCGCGACGGCTTTCTTCAGCGAGCGCAGCTTCGCCGGGAAGCCTCACCTGACGGTGCCGTTCCGAGCGCCCGCGATTCCCCTGCCCAAGGTTGTAGACCCGACTGGCGCAGGCGACTCCTTCGCAGGAGGCTTC
>JAJZHR010000398.1 GCA_021810815.1 Acidobacteriota bacterium
CCTCTCCATTCGCCAGGTCACCGGCCAACCCATCAAGTTCCTCGCCACGGGCGAAAAGCCGGACGCGTTCGAGCCCTTCCACCCCGACCGCATCGTCAGCCGCATCATGGGCATGGGCGACGTGGCAACGCTGCTGGAGCGCGCCACCGAGAAGCTGGACCGCAAGAAGTCCGAGGAGTTCGCGAAGAAGGCCCTCTCCGGCGACGGCTTCTCGCTGGACGACTTCCGCGAACAACTGCGCCAGATCAAGAAGATGGGCAGCATGCAGTCCATCCTGAAGATGCTGCCCTCCATCGGCCCCTTCGCAGGCATGCAGAAGGCGGCGGAGAACATCGACGAGGGCCAGTTCACGCGCACCGAGGCCATCATCAACTCCATGACGGCGAAGGAGCGCGAGAACCACGAGATCATCTCCGGCAGCCGCCGCAAACGCATCGCCAAGGGCTCCGGCACGACAGTGCAGGAGGTGAATCAACTCCTGCGCCAGTACGCCCAGATGCGGAAGATGTTCAAGACCATCGGCAAGGGCGGAGGCATGATGCAGAAGCGCCTGATGTCTCAGATGGGCGGCATGCAGAAGTTCGGGCGATGATTCTGGACCTGTTCAGAGATCGACAAAATCCGCTTCAATCCGCCGCTTGAAGTCCGCGCTGACCGCGCCAAGCTCGACCAAATCCACCTTGAAGGGCAGCAGAGACTCATCGAATGCTTCTTCCAGATCGCCGCGTTCGCCCAGCTTCAACGTGCCCTCAATCGCCAGGTCGAGGTCTGAGAACCGCTTCAGCCGTTTGCCAGTAGCCCGCGAGCCGAAGACCCACACCTTGCGCCCCGGCAGATGCTCCCGCAGAATCGCCAGTACCTGCTCGCGCTCGTGCGGCTCCATCGCGATGGCAGCTAGTTTCATCAGCCTCGCTCCATCAGCCTGTCATACAGATAGCGCGCTTCCTCCAGGAATGCCGGAACATACCCCCAGCACTTCCGCCGCCTTGTCTTCGTTGTACGTGTGGCTAGTGGTATTGCGCGCCTTGCGGAAACCTTGCCAGACATCCCATCCCGAAAGCAGCAGCCCCTTCTCGCTCGCCGTGCGAATCAGCGTCGGGAACGTCATGTTGTCCACCGGACTGGCGCTCGGCGAATAAACTTCCAGATAGCGCGCGATCATCGTGCAGCTCAGCTCATAGGTGAGCTCGAACCGCTTGATCACAGCATCGCGAAGGGTGGTTCGTCCCGGCTCCGCAGCCATTTCGAGCAAACCCTCACGCAAACGTTCTATCGCCTTCCCCAGCGGGCTGTAGTCGATTTCGCTCATGCGGCCATTCTATCGCCAGGCCATCTCAGGTCGGCGTGCGCAGCAGCAGATAGCCGCCCGCCAGAGCGAACAGCAGGTCTGGCGACCAGGCCGCGAGCATTGCTGGCAGCGTGGCCACGTTCCCCATCGCGTCGAAGAGTTGCGCGATCACGAAGTAGCTGATGGCGATCCCGATGGCGACCGCGATCCCGGTCAGCGATCCCCTGCGCCCCATCGACAGCGCGAACGGCACGGCGAGGATGGCCATCACCAGCGTCACCAGCGGATAGGCCAGCTTGTCGCCCAGTTGCACCCGCAGGCGCATGGTGTCGAAGCCGCTCTGGCGCAGGTCTGCGATGTAGCGGCTCAGCTCGCTGTAGGACATCTCCTGCGATGGCCGAACGTCCTTCTTGAAATACGCCGGGTCTTCGTGGATCTGCGGGAACGTGTCCACGGCAAACGTCTTGTAGCTGGTGATGGTCTCGTCGCCGAAGGTGCGCTCCCAGCCGTTCTCAAACACCCATTGGCGCAGCTCCGGGTCCCAGTGCGCGCTTGATGCGAAGATGCGGCTTTTGAGTTGAAAGCTGTCCGGCTGGAACTCGAAGACCGTCAGGTTCGCGAACTCGTCCTTGTCGGAGTCGAAGAACTGGTAGTAGAAGATGCGCCCCGGCTCCGCGGCAGAGGGCTTCGCTCCCGCCATCCGCGCCATGCCCTTCTCTTCTCCCGACTGGCTGCCGAAGATCCATTTGCGGTCTGGCCGGTTGAAGGTCTGCGCCGGCTTGCCCTTGATGACGGAGCGCAGCGCCTCCTGCGTCCGGTTCGCCCCCGGCAGGTAGAACTCGTCGAACAGGAACAGCCCCACCGCCAGCAGCGCAGCGATCACCATGATCGGCGCGATGACGCGATAGATGCTCACGCCGGTGGCCTTCATCGCCGTCAGCTCGCTGGACCGGTTGAAGACGCCGAAGGTCACCAGCACCGCCACCAGAACGCACAGCGGCGTCAGCTTGTAGAGCATGAATGGGATGAGGTTGATGAGGTATTCGCCCACCGTCACCAACGGCGTGCGATTGCGCACAATGTCGCCCAGCAGCTCAAAGAACGAGAAGACGATGGACAGCATCAGGAAGGTGCTGAGCACCAGCAGCAGGTTGCTGCCGAACTCGCGCAGCACGTAGCCGTCCAGCAGCAGCGGAAACCTCCCCGGCAGATGGCGGCGGCGCGGCGGAGCCTCCGTGGCCTGCGCCGCCTCCGGCCCCTGCGCGCGCCACTGCTTCTTCTTCCTGCTGATCCACATTCCCAGCGTGGTGAAGGCGTTCAGCATCGCTCCGCCCTTGGCCAGTTGCAGCAGCAGGGCCGTGCCCACCGCGCCGAAGACCACATTGGCCGTCCACACGCCCACGAACACCGGCACCTTGTCCTGCCGCGCCAGCGCCACCCCGGTGTAGGAGAAGAAGTAGTAGAGGAACACCAGCAGGATGCTCAGCACAAAGCCCGTGCTCTTGCCGCCGCGTTTGGAGCTGAGGCCCAGAGGTATGCCGATCAGCATCAGCACCACGCAGGCCGCGGGATAGGAGAAGCGCTTGTTCAGCTCCAGACTGTAGATCTTGCCGCCGGGTGCTCGCGCGCGCGCCCACAGGTCGGCGTCGCTCATGGCCAGCAGAGGCATGTCGCTGTGGCCAATGTGGGTGCTGTCCTGCGCCGTGGTCTGGATGGGCAGGTCGGATTCGGCGAAGGTGGAGATGTTGTACTGGTTCGGGTCGTTGGCCACCGTCTCGTGCTCTGCGCCGTTGCGCAGCCGCATGCGCAGGGTCTGGTCGCCACCGTTCACCACCACGGCCTGCTCTGCGGTGGTGATGCGGGGAGCCGCAGGCTGGCTCAGGTCGGCCAGGAACACATGCCGCCAGGTGGCCGCTCCCGCTCCTGGAACCACGTCCTGCACATAGAGCACGTAGTTGCGGAAGTCCTCATAGAAGACGCGCGGCTGCACCTCGAACGATGCCTGGCTGCTCTTCAGCGAGTCCTCCAGCGCC
>JAJZHR010000399.1 GCA_021810815.1 Acidobacteriota bacterium
GCAGCGGCGCCTTCCAATTCGTAAGCCAGTCCGCCGACAAGGAAGTCCTCCTCGCTCGCAACAACCACTCCTGGCAGCCCACAGCGCATATTCCCGCCATCCGCTTCTCCGTCGTCCCCGACGGCATCACACGCGCCCTCGAACTGCAAAAAGGCTCCGCCGACGCCGAGATGAACGCCCTCACCGCGGACATGGTCTACTCTCTGCGCAACGACCCGGGCCTCGTCATTGATACCGCCCCCGGCACCGTCCTCAACTACATCAACTTCAACGTCCGCGACCCTGCGCTCCGCGACAAACGCGTCCGCCAGGCCATCTCCTGCGCCATCGACCGCAGCGCCATCATCCACGCCCTCTTCCGCGACGAAGCGCGCCCCGCCAACAACCTTCTCCCCATCGGCCACTGGGCCGCCGGCACCGACGCCCCCGCCTATACCTTCGACCCCGCCCGCGCGCGCTCTCTGCTCGATGCAGCCGGTCTCCACCCCGGCCCCAACGGCATCCGCCTCCACCTCACCATGAAGACCTCCACTGACGAAACCACGCGACTGCTCGCCGCCATCCTGCAGCAGCAGCTCCGCTCCATCGGCATCGCGCTCGACCTCCGCAGCTACGAGTTCGGCACCTTCTACGGAGACATCTCCCGCGGCGCGTTTCAGATGTACGCCCTCCGCTGGGTGGGCAGCAATGAGGACCCGGACATCTTCCGCTACGCCTACGCCTCCTCCAGCGCGCCTCCGCACGGCGCAAACCGGGGCGGCTACGCCAACCCCCAGGTCGATTCCCTGCTCGCCGACGCAGCTGCCACCACGGACACCAGCAAGCGCCGCCAGGACTATCTTCAGGCACAGAGCATCCTCGCCGAAGACGTTCCGACCATCAACCTCTGGTTTCTGGACAATGTGATGGTGCACACCAGGCGACTGTCGAACATCCACCTCGACCCGTCCGGCAGCTATAGCTTCCTTCGCAACGCGACGCTCGCGCCAAACTAGCTTCTGAACCTACGCACAACTGCTACAGGCCGAACGGCCAGACCTGCTGCACGCTCTTGTACAGCACCGTCTCCCGGTCTGCTGGCGTGAAGATCTGCATGTGGTCGCGATACAACTCCACGATGCGCGCATACGGCAGCTGCTGCAGGCTGACCGGCCAGTTCGTCGCCCACATCAGCCGTTCCGCGCCAAAGCTCTGGTACAGCTTCTTCACCTGCTCCTGCGCATCCAGATAGGGATAGGCCTGCTTCGACAGCACCCACAGGTCGGTGATCTTCACAAACACCTTGGGATAGCGCGCCAGATCGAGCAGCCACTTCAGCTCATCCGGCCGATCCAGCGGACAGTCCGCCATCGCGTCGATCACCACCGTCAGCTCCGGATTCGCCTCGATCAGAGGCACCAGATCCGGCAGCCGCGTCACTGAGGTCAGCACCGTCATCGGCACCTTCAGTTGATTGCAGCGCCGCCATAGCGGCGGCATCAGCAGCCCGCGAATCCAGTCGCCCTCTGCCGTAGCCGCAGGACTCAACCGCACTCCGCGAAAGCCCTGCTCGGTCAGTTCGCTCAGCGTGTCCGGAGCGGCAGTATCCTCTGGATTCACACGGCACACGCCATGAAACATCCCAGGGTAGCTCTTCAGCACGCTCGCCAGGTAGCGGTTGTCCCAGCGATAGTGGATCACCTGAATCAGCACGGTGCGCTCCACGCCATTGGCGCGCATCAGGTCCAGCAGCATCTCCACCGAGGCGTCTTCCGCTGGCGTCTTTGCTCCCAAGGCATAGGGAAATGCAGGATCGCGCTTGAAGACATGCACATGGGAATCGATCAGCGTGTCGGCCGCAGGCTTCTGCGGCAACGCCAGCAGGCTACGCAGTGGCAATGCCAGCGCGGCAGCAGCGGATTGGCCAATAAATCGGCGGCGATTCAGCATAGGAATTTCCAGCCTGCAACCAGCACCTATTTTGCCAGAAGTTTTGCCAGAAGAATCCGTTGCGCGATTGCGGCCTCCCTGTCCCTCACGTTGAACGGAGTGGATGCCCATGCGCATCGCCCGGAACCGTGATTCCCGATGCGTCCGGGGCGCCAGGGGAGTAGGCTGTCCCTATCATGCGCTACACGCAAGTGCCGCTCCCATTGAAGGCATCGATCAAACTCTCCAGTGGTCGAAGAAATTCGCGCGGCCCGGTGAGTGGAAGCCCGGTGAGTGGAAGCCGTCCCCCTCGCCTCTGGGAAATATCCCCGGCCCTGCGCGAATGGCTGCTGTTCCTCGTTGCGGCAGCCATCTGCGCCCTGCTGTGGACAGCACCCAGTCAACCGCCGCCGGTTGCCCCGGTGAACACCGCTCCAGCGCAGCCTGTACTCACATGGGTCAACCCACCGCAACAGCAATCGAAGAAACATCAGGCCCGACACCAGCACACGCTCAAATCCAGCCCCTCGCATCCGTCAGATTCAGAAACGGTTTACATTCTTGACCCTGATTGCTGCACAGGCCTGCGTTAGAGAAGCTCTGATTCCGTCGCGTTTTGAAGGGGCTGGGCTTCAATCCATCCGTAAATGCTGCATGACCTTCGCGGCTTGAGCCGCTGAGGGGCTGTGCATGTACTGGATTCTAGAGTTTCCCCGGCAGTCTGCCAGCAATGCGCCAGCGGCAAACCACCCATGCCCGCAATGCATTGGTTGCCCCCCAGGGATTCGAACCCCGATTGATCGGTTCAGAGCCGACTGTCCTACCATTGAACGAGGGGGCAATGCGAAGCGCTTGTTCAGCGACGCGCAACCGGGCGGCGCGCATCACCTTGTCCATACTAGAAGTTGAAGCGGCTTCGGTCAATCTCCTTCTCGCTGGCAGACAAACTTCCGCCGCATCCGCTTCCCTGCTCCACCGTGCTGACGGGCTGAATTGGCGCGCCAGCACAGCATCTTTAGCCTGACTTGCATCAGCCGCCTCAACCTTCCAGCGAGTCCACCGCGTGGCGCGCTCCCACCGCCTCGAAAGCCTCTCCGTCGTCTCTGCCGCCGTCCCTCACCTTCAGCAGGTTCAGGATGGGTGTTGTCACCATCGTGGTCGCCAGCGCCATCACCACCAGCATGGTGAACAACGCGGGCGAGAACACGCCGGCGTTGTACGCAATGTTCAGCACGATCAACTCCACCAGACCTCGCGTGTTCAGCAGAGCACCCAGTGCCGCAGCCTCGCGCCACGAGTGGCCGTTCCACCGCGCCGCCAGCACCGCTCCTCCCATCTTGCCGGCAACCGCCGCCAGCAGCACCAGACCGGCCCACAGCCACATATTCGCGTTGTCCAGCAGATCCAGCCG
>JAJZHR010000400.1 GCA_021810815.1 Acidobacteriota bacterium
CCACCCCCCGAGCCATCCCCGAGCCATCCCCGAGCCATCCCCGAGCCACGCCCAAGCCGCATGTGCAGGGCGATCAAGGCATCGTCGCGAGGGGAATCAATCACGTCAAGCAGCGCGTCCTGCCACGTCAAGCAGCCCATCCTGACACATCAAGCAGCCCACCCTGCACCGAAAGGCAACTGGCTACGGAGGCGCGCAGGAGCCATTTTTGCCGTATAAAAGGGAAGCTGGGCGCGAGCGCACACCTTGCGCTGCGGAGAAACGTCTTACCATTTCGCAGTGGAAAGCAGGTCGTTTCGTTTGAAAGTTGTTCCGTTGGTTCCCCGGCTTTTTTCCCGGTTTGTGTTGAAGACTGGCGCAAAGACGATCTCGAGGACAGGCAGGCGGAGATCGGACGCAGGGTTGGCGTGCGCGCTCGCAATGCTGTGCTGCGTCCTGTCGGTCGTGCCGTCTGTTGCGGCCGATCCGGCTGCGTTCAATCCTGCTGTGGCCGATCCCGCTGCTGCCGCTGTTCCTCCGGCGGCCACCAGCGCTCTGCATACTGACCCTCTGAATCTCGATCCCGCCGTCCGCGATGCCTTCCAGCATTTCTACAACCTCGACTACGACGGATCTCTCACCCGCTTTGACGCTGTGCTGGAGAAGCATCCGCAGGATCCCATGGCGGTGGACTACGTGCTTCTGGTGACGCTGTTCCGGGAGCTGTACCACCTGGACCTGCTGGACACGACGCTCTACGCGCATGAGGGCTTCCTGACCTCGAAGCGGCTGGTGAACGAGAGCCCCGCCGTCCGGGCGCAGATCATGTCCTTGATCGACCGCGCGACCGCGCTGAGCAACGACCGGCTCAGGATCAACCCCGCCGACAAGGACGCCCTCTTCACGCGCGGATACGCCCGCAGCATGAACGCCACCTACATCGGCCTGGTGGATCACAGCTTCGTCTCCGGCCTGCACAAGGCGCTGCAGGCGCGCAGCGACCATGAAAAGGTGCTGCAGATCGATCCCCAATACGTCGACGCCAAGATGGTGGTTGGCATCCACCTGTTCGCCGTGGCGAGCCTTCCGGGGCCGCTGCGCTTTATGGCGGGCATCGCCGGCCTGGGCGGCTCCAAGACCCGCGGCCTTCAGGATCTGGAGGACGCGGCGGCCCACGGAACCATCACCCGCGTGGAGTCGAAGACCGTTCTCTCCCTGTTCCTGCGCCATGACGCGCGCTACCAGGAGGCGCTCGTCTGGTCCCGCGAACTGACGTCGGAGTACCCGCACGACTACCTGTTCCGGCTGGAGGAGGCGAACCTGACCAAGGACTCCGGCCAGGGGCTGAAGGCCATCGCTCTCTATCGCGGCGTGCTGCATGATGCCCAGCGGAAGGGCTATTTCTACGGCCCAAGGCTGCAACTGACATGGTTCGGGCTCGCGGAGACGCTGCGCGGGCAGAACGATCTGCAGGGCGCTGCCGACGGATTTCTGCAAGCTGCGGCGCAGCCGGACTGCAGCGACTGGCTGAAGCGCCGCTCCGAATTGAGCGCGGGAGAGATGTTCGACCTCCTGCACAAGCGCGAGGAGGCCATCCAGCAATACCAGCTCGCCATGGGGGGCGGAGGCGATCCGTCGCAGGCCGATGCGGCGCGAAAGTATGCAAGGTCGCCATACACCGCCCGCTAAGAGGGAACCAGCAGGAGCAAATTGGCGTACATGCGCATGAAAGAAATTCGCGGCATCCAATGCTTCGGAGGGACGTGTCATGATGTACTGCTCAGCCTGCGGAAAAGAACTTGCGACCGGGGCGCGTTTTTGCCCCCATTGCGGAGCTGCGGTTGCCGGCAGCCCGGCTTACACGTCTGCGCGGCCTGCGCGTCCTCTGCTGCGCTCGCGCACGGACCGCGTCCTTGGCGGTGTCTGCGCCGCGTTCGCCTTCACCTACGGATGGGATCTCACGCTGGTGCGCGTTCTCACCGTGGTGGGCACCGTCCTTCTGCCTCCGTTTGTTCTCATCGGCTACCTGGCCGCCTGGATGTTCATGCCGGAGGAGCCTGTGGCAGCGCCGTCGCCTCCTCCCAACCAGGCGTGAGAGCCGCTCCCCGTCGGGAAGCCCCGAACAGGTCCGGCGTTGAAGGGGATGGGCTTTGCCTGTCCCCAATCGGCTGAAGCACAGCATGGCGCAGCATCCCGGTCGAGGGGGGGAAGGTTACTCGTAGCGGAGTGCCTCGATGGGATCGAGGTTCGCCGCCTTCAGCGCTGGCAGCATCCCGCTGACCGTACCGACCACGACCAGTATCCCCGTCGCCAGAAAAACAATGTGCGGCGAAATGATCAGGCGAATGTCTGCGTCCGTAGCGTTCGCAGCGATCGCGCTGTAGAACGTGATGCGGCCCACCGCGATGGAGACAAGGTAGGCCAGCAGGATGCCTCCCAGGCCGCCGACGCTTGTGATCACCAGCGCCTCGGCGAGGAATTGCATCAGGATGTGCCGCTTCCTCGCTCCCAGTGCCTTTTCCACGCCGATCTCCCGCGTTCTCTGCTGCACGCTGACCAGCATGATGTTCATCAGCCCGATGCCGGCGATGCCCAGCGTGAGCGATCCGATGAACGCGAGCAGCACTTGCAGCCCCAGCGAGAGCACCCTGAACTGGCTGAGCTGCGCCATCAGGTTGGCGACAAAGATGGCATTCTTGTCCGACGGACGGAAGCCATGCGCCTGCGCCAGCGTGTTGCGCAGCGCTCTCTCCACCACGACGTTGTCGCCGCGATAGTTCATCCATATCTGGTCCAGGTACTTCGTGTCCTTGATGTCGCTGAACGTGGTGAACGGGATGTTGACGATGCGGTTGTTGTTGCTCTCCTCCTCCGCCATCTTCGGCTTCAGCACGCCGACCACCTCGAACTCGATGCCGTTGATGCGTATCCTCTGGCCGATGGGGTATTGGCCGGAGTAGAGCTTGGTCTTCGACTCCGATCCGATCACGGCCACGTGGTTGCGCTGCTGGATGTCGCTGGCAGTGATGAAGCGGCCGTAGTCCAGATCCATGCGCATGATGTCCTGGATGATCGGCATGACGCCGTCCACCTCCCAGGTGAAGCTGTGCAGGTCGTCCTGCACCGAGACGTTCTTCCACATCTCCGGCGCAGCGTGCAGAATGCCGGGCACCGTCTCCTGAATGCGCTCTACATCGTCCTGCGTCAATCGCACCTGCACGCCGGCCTTCGCCCCGCCGGCCTGCTCGCTGGTCACGCCCGGAAAGACGCCGATCAGGTTGGTGCCGAACTGCGAGAAGATAGCCTCGAACGCCCGTCCGAAGCCGGCT
>JAJZHR010000020.1 GCA_021810815.1 Acidobacteriota bacterium
CGATGAGCGGATCGATGAGGCGCGCTCTCACGGAGCCGGTCCCCGCAAAGCGCAGACCAAGGAACTACGGGAGCGTCTTGAGCAGGAATTTGCGGTACTCGACCTTCATGGGCGGCCCAACATGCACCTGCACGCCGATGAGCCCAGCGAACTTGCTGTTGGCCGCGTCGTCATCGATCACCTCGCTCATCACATGGCCATTCAGGATGTGGATCAGGACGT
This sequence comes from Acidobacteriota bacterium, assembly GCA_021810815.1. GTDB lineage: Bacteria > Acidobacteriota > Terriglobia > Terriglobales > Acidobacteriaceae > JAJZHR01. The sequence continues at coordinate 223 of JAJZHR010000020.1, forward strand.
TGCCGCGCACAATCAGGTGGTACTGGTTCCAGTCGCCCGGCTTGATGAACGCCTTCAGTTCGTCCGATGCTCCCAGCGAACCGATCACCGATGACGGCTTGCCGGGAGCGACATGGGTCATCTGGCCGCGCATGGCAAGGAAGGTGCGGCCGCGCTCCTCATAGTTCTGGCCGGTGTACTTGTTTGCTCCGTCGATGTCTGCCTGGTAGCCGCGCAGAAGATACCTGGTGCCCGGAATCTCGACGCTGCGGTAGTTGATGCCGCTGTTGCCGCGGTCGCTGATGCGGTACTCCACGATCAGTTCGAAGTTGCCGGGTGCGCCGCCGCGCCAGATGAGGAAATTGTTCTGCTTGAGAAGCGTGGCTGGCGTTACTTCGCCGACGATCTCTCCGTCCTGCACGCGCCAATAGGTGGGATCGGCCTCCCACTTGTCGAGCGTCCTGCCGTCGAAGATGGGCGTGAAGCCGCTCTCATCGTCCGCCATCGGGGTGGGGTAGCTTTGCGGAGGCGGAGGCGGCGCCAGGGGGAAGGACTGCGCAGCAAGCGAGCGGCTGGCCAGAAGAGCGACGGAGACAACCGCAAGCCCCGTCGTGCGGCGAAGAAACAGACGACCGAATTCCGAACCAAAACGCATCCGCGCCTCCAGAGTGAACCGTAAACCATGCTACCGGAGAGCCTGCTGCGCAGGTGCAGGAGTCTGCTGCGCCAGAGCAGGAAGAGAGAGAAAGAGCAGAGCTGCCGCAACCATCAAAGACTTGGCCATAGAAATTTAGCCGAAGGGCTCGAAAATGTTTCGGGTATGCCCTCTCGAGATTTCTCCAGGAGGCATACCCGAATTTCTTGCTTGTTCCGGACTTCTCTTGCTTGCTTGGCCCAGGCTTCTCTTACTTGCTCCAGATGCGATCGAGCAGCAGGTCGCGCTGGCGGTTCTGGTCAGGTTCGGCTACGGGTTGCGGCTGCAGGTGGAGCACCTGCCAGCCCGTTGCCGCTGCGTAGACCGGCCACTTCGCCAGATCGCCCCCATTGGGGTCGCCGGTGCGCGCGAAGTTGGTCCAGTACTTCTGCATCTGCTGGCTCAACGCGCGGTCCTCCGGCCTCCATGCGAAGCCGGGGAGCAGATCGAGGTTGCCGAAGACGTAGGGAATCTCGCTGGAGTGGTACGCTGCCAGACCGCCCGGATGATTCGGGTCGGCGGGCGGCGCAAGGTCGAAGCGGTAGCGGTAGATGGGCTGCTTGCCCGTGGTGGCCTGCGCCTCGATCCACTTCCACGTCGAGAAGGCGATGAAGCGGTCGCCCGCAAGATCGGCGGCAGAGCGGACAGCCTGCGCATCGTCCGTCGCCGGGTAAGCCTTCAGTACCTCCTGCGCGTTCTCCGCGAACTGCTTCTCTACCTCTGTCCGGAAGCTCGCGACAGTGGTCTTCGGAGCGACGCCGCCCTCGTCCCTGTTCCATCCCGCCAGCAGCGGAACATCGTTCTGCTTGCCTGCGGCAAAGATCGCCGGAACACTCTCCGGCAGCAGATATCCGTCCACGTCCGGCCAGAAGCGCACCGGTGACGATCCCGGCTCCGGCCGCTTGAACGCAGCCTCCATCAACTTCTGCGCAGGGATGGCGCGAAGCTGCTCCAGCTTGTCCGTGCCGAGCGATGCCTGGGCAAAGGCAGCGTCCTCCTGCTCGATTTCCTTCAGCGGCATGTAGGTCAGGCCGGTCTTTGAGAATGCTCCGCCGCTCTCTCCAATCGCCCGCTGGAACAGCCCCCTGGCCAACGGAGATGCCATCTGCGTGCTCACCGAAAACGATCCCGCGCTCTCTCCAAACAGCGTGACGTTCGAAGGGTCGCCGCCGAACGCAGCGATGTTGTCCTTCACCCATCGCAGCGCCGCCGTCTGGTCCATCAGACCGTAGTTCCCCGCTGCTCCCTGGTCCGACTCCTTCGCCAGCTCCGCGTCCGCGAAGAAGCCGAAGATGCCGAGGCGGTAATTCATCGACACCACCACCACTCCATTCTTCGCCAGGTTCGCTCCATCCTGCCGCGCCTCCGAGGTGCCGCCGGCGATGTATCCGCCGCCGTACACCCACACCATCACCGGCAGCTTTGCGTTCTTGTCCGCCGCCGGGGTCCACACGTTCAGCGTCAGGCAGTCCTCGCTGGGGCCGGGGTCGCGGAAGACCATGTCAGCGTAAAGCTGCGGCTGCATGCAGTGCGATCCGAATTCCGTCGCCTGGCGAACGCCCTTCCACTTTGCTGCGGGCACCGGCGGCTTCCAGCGCAGCGGGCCCACTGGCGGCGCTGCGAAGGGGATGCCAAGAAAGGTGCGCACAGCGCCCTCTGCCTTGCCCTCGATTTTTCCCTGCTTTGTCTTGATGCGCAGGTTCTTGTCGTGTCCGGCGTCCGCCGCCGCAGACGGCAGCACACATGAGAGCGCCAGCCCAGCCACTAGGACAGTCGTCACTGCCGCAGAAAAGCGTCCTGGGGCATTCTGCTTCAGAGCATTCAGAGCATTCAGATTCATATCTCGTTGATTCCTCCGCCGATGCAGTGTACTCCACCGCTCCAGCACCACGCATTGAGGCCTGCTGGAGGCTACTTCCAGAGCCCCGAAACACCTGCGACTGGCGCAGCCCCTGGCAAGGGGTATCAAACAATGCTCGCGTCTCCCCTGAGGCTCAGAGAGGCTCGCGCGGCGGAGCTACAATGGGTGCGTGACGCCCCGGCAATCTCCTCGCGACAAGGCATTCCAACCTGGGAGCGGCAAGACAGCGGCAGCACTGGGACGGTACCGTCCGTAGCTTGCCGGCCCGGCAGCGAGGCCGCTTAAACCATGGAGAGACGCAGACGCCTGGCTCAGGAACGGGGCGCGTTCGATGATATTCAGGTTGACCTGACGAACCTGATCTTCGACCGTCTGTTCACCACCACCCTCACCGGAACGCTCGGCCTTATTTTCGGCACCACCTTGATGGCGCATATCTATGGCGACCCGGTGATGTGGCTTCTGCTGTGGGTGGAGGTGGCAGTGTGCGGCGCGCGCATGGGCACCGTCCTCACCTACAAGCGGCGCGAGAGGCCCGAAATCTCAGTGCTGCAAGCCCGGCGATGGGAGACCGTCTACGGCATCGCGACCATCCTCTATGCGAGCCTGCTCGCTGCGGGCACAGCGCGCATCTTCTGGAGGCATGACCCGGCAGGGGCCATGCTGTGCGCCGTGGGCTCGCTCTCGGTCTGCGCCGGCATTTCTTCCCGGCTGGGGCTTCGGCCATGGATCATGAAGACCAGCGGCATGATTCTGCTGGCGACGCTCAGTATCGCCTCCATCGCCTATGGGCAGATTCTGGTCGTGGTCGGCGGCGTGATGGTGGGCCTCTACTCGTTCACCTTCCTGGAGTCCGCCGACCGCAATTTCGCCGTGGTCGTCGAGCAGCTTCGCGGCAAGCATGCGTTGATCGAGCTTACCCAGCAGGATTCGCTCACCCTGCTGGCGAATCGGCGGCAGTTTCGCAGCCGACTTGCGGAAGCCTGCCACAGAAACATCCCTTTCGCCGTCCTTTTCCTGGATCTGGACGATTTCAAGACGGTGAACGATTCGCTGGGCCATGCCGCCGGCGACGAGTTGCTGCGCCAGGTGGCCGGACGCCTGCGCGCCGTCATGCGCGAGTCCGATCTGCTGGCGCGGATGGGCGGCGACGAGTTCGCCATCCTGCAATCACCCGCTGCCAGCGAGACAGACGCGGAATCTTTGGCTGAGCGGATCAACGAGCGCATCGCAGCTCCCTTCCGGATTCTGGGCCATCAGGCCAGCATCGGCGTCAGCATCGGGATTCACCTGTCCAGCGGCAGAGGGCAGGATCCGGACACTCTGCTCAACAAGGCCGATAGCGCACTGTATTTCGTCAAAGCCCACGGCAAGGGCGGCTTCCAACTGGCCATGGACTAGGGCAGCTCGCATCAAGGGCGCTTTGAACGAATCAAGCGCGCTTTGAAGGAGATGGGCTTGGGCCCATCCATCAATACTGCAAAGACTGCGCAAGATCTCCTTCAGGAGCGAACACGCCAACGCTCCTGAGCGCGCTGGCGGAATCCATCGACGCACGCCTGCGACGATGCAGGCAAAAAGGGCCGCGATCCGCATCTCTGCGGGGTCGCGGCCCTTTTGCCATTGCTGGAACAGCGCCTTCTGGCGGCCCGGGAAAGCGTCGCCAGAAGGGTTGGATGGAGCAGCTAGAAGTTGATCCTGCCCGCCAGTTGGATGTCCCGCGAGTTGTTCGATTGGCCGCTGATCTGGCCAAAGTTGCTCGAGTCCATGTTGGTGGAGCTGATGCCGAACAGCACTTTGTTGGTCAGGTTGTACACCGACGCGTCCAGCAGCAGATTCACATTGTCGTGAATGTTGATCGTCCGCTTCAGGCTCATGTCGATGTCGTAGCTGCCCGGCCCGCGCAGGCCAAACGCCCCAGTGCGCGGAATGGTGCCGAACGTGTAGGGAGCAGCGTCCGTGAAGGCCGTGGCATCGATGTAAGACGGCGAAGCCAGACCCGCCAGCGCCGCCTTTCCATAGCTGCCATTGATGCGCGCGCCTTTGGCGGCCGGGTTGTAGTTCGGCATGCACGTGCCACCGAACGGAGTGTTGCACGCCGAGGACGTGATAGCGAGCGGGTTGCCGGAGCGGTAGGTATAAATACCGGAGACCAGCCAGTTGCTCGCCAGAGCGCGAACCACAGAGTTTCCGGCGCCGAATTCGTGCCCCCTGCCGAACGGCAGGTTGTACACCGAGGTGATGTTGAGCGCCTGGGGCGTGTCGGCAGTTCCGCGCGCATGCTCAATGCTGTTGGGCAGGTAGCCGCTGCGGAAGGTGCCTCCGTCGTCGTACTCATGCGAGTAGGTGTAGTTCAACATGAACTGCAGGCCGCGCGACATGCGCTGGTTCAACGACATCTGGAAGGCGTTGTAGGTGGAATTGACGATGTTGCCATAGGTGTCGCCCACTCCGTTGTACTGCGGGAAGGGACGCAGCATCTGCCCGATCGTTCCGGAGAAGGTGGAGTAAGGCAGCTTCACGTTGGGGTTGATGGCCTGCGCAGCCGCAACGTTGGCTGTGGTCGCCTTCGCGGTGAGCAGGCTACCCAGGTTGTAGAAGCTGGGGTCCACCTGGTCGTTGTAGATGCCGCGGGCGCCGCTCCCGCCGGTAGGCAGGAAGTGTCCCTGGCTGCCAACGTAGTTCAGGCTCACGGTCAGGTTGTTGCTCAGCTCCCGCTCCACGCCGATGTTCCAGTTGATGGCGTAGGGCGCGCGCGCTCCGATAATCGGATCGCCATAGCTGACCGACGCCGCAGAGGTGTTCACCAGCGTGGAGAAGCCGGTGCCGTATGCGGAGTTGATGAACGGAGGAGCCTGATAGGCCGGGAATCCATCGTCCAGCGCAAACGCCGCGATACCGCTGTTGCTGGAGCTCTTCGGGTTCGGGCTGGCAGAGTAGCCAAGCTGCCCCGTGCCAAGCCGCGTGGCATTGGAGATTCCCGTTCCGTGCGTATAGCTGATGGCATAGCCGCCGCGCAGGACAGTCTTGTCATTTACGGAGTAGGCTGCGCCGATGCGCGGGCCGAAGTTCTTGTACCAGTTGTGCACCGGTGTGCTGCAGTTGCAGCCGTAGGGGCCGCTGCCTGCGAACTGCAACGCTCCCGGGTTGCCCGTGATGGGATTGGTCATGGTCGGGTTCAGGAACGAGAAGCGGTTCTGAACCTCTGTGAAGGAGGGGAAGTAGTCCCAGCGCATACCCAGGTTCAGGGTCAGCTTGGGGGTCACCACGTAATCGTCCTGCGCGTATGCGGAGAAAGGACGGATGCGCGCTCCGGTCGTCAGCACAGCATTCTGCACCAGCTTGGACTGGTCCACCTGGCCCAGAAGGAAGCTGGCAAACGAGTCGCCCGTCTTCGTGAGCAGCTTGCCGCCGGAGTAGCCGGCAGTCTCAGCATTGCTGTAGTCCAGCTCCAGCGGAGCCGTGCCCGTCAGGTAAGCCGTGTTGTTGTCCTCCAGCCACTGCTGGATCGCGCCGAAGGTGAAGGAGTGCTTGCCGCGAACGTACTGCACGTTGTCCAGCAGATCATAGGTGTTCGTCGTCTCGGTGTACGCCTTGCCGCCGCCCCATGTCGTGATCGCGTTCTCGCCGCCGAACTTGGTCGTCGGGAAGGAGTCCGCCACCTGGCCCGCAGGCAGTCCGGCGACTCCAGCAGACGAGACGACGCCGTAGGCTGTGTTGTATCCGGGGTTGCCCACCAGGTCGTAGTAGCGGATGAAGCCCAGCTTGAACTGGTTCACAAGATGGGTGGTGGGGACATAGGTGTGCTCGAAGATGAAGGTCTTCGTCTTCGGCGTGTAGAACTGGCCATCGGTGTAGGGCAACGGAATCTGGCTGCCCTTGCTCAGGTAGCCAAGTACGCCGCTCTTGCTCGCCGCGAAGATCGCCGAGATGCGCTGCTTGCTGGTGAGCACCGCATCCACCTTGTCCGTCGTGTTCCAACTGAACGTGTTCGTGGGAATCTGGCCCAGGTAGTTGTTGGTCAGCGATCCATTGGTGGGCTTCGGCATGAACTGGAGCAGCGCCTTCTCCGCCGGGCCGATGCGCGCCGGATCAAAGCTGTTGGTCACTCCGTTGAAGCTGGCCTGTTGGCGGGTGCAGTCCTTGCCGCCGGTGCAGACCGTGGTGGCAGGGTCGTAGATAGGCTGGCTGGATGGCAGGTCGCTGAAGTCGCCTGTCCGCTCCTGCATTGTGGGCACCGTGTAGTAGCCCGGATTGCCCGCCTTGTTGTAGCGGAACCCATCATAAGCGCCGAAGAAGAACACGCGATTCTTCAGGATCGGCGCTCCCAGGCGGATGCCGTACTCGTTCTGGTGCTCCACGGGCTTGGTCGCCTTGCCTGTGGCGGGATTGATGACCGCAGGTGCTCCCCATCCCCAGGTGTCCAGAGCCGTGTTGCGGAAGTACTCGAAAATCGATCCATGGATGGTGTTGGTGCCGGACTTGACGACATAGTTCTGCACGCCGGCGCCCTGGTACTCCACGGGAGCCGTGCTGGTCAGCACCTGGAACTGGTCCACCGCCTCCACCGAAATGGCCGAGGACACGTTGCGCGGATCGCCCTGGATGGAGATGCGCGTGATCGGCACACCGTCCACATAGATCTCGTCCAGACGCCCCTGGCTGCCCGTTCCGTTGAACACGCCCGACGCTCCGGACTTGCTCGCCTGTGTCACTCCGGGCATCAGGTAGACAAACGCCGTCGGGTCGCGAGGTCCGCCATTCATCTGCAGCGGCAACGAGGTGTAAGCCTCGTTCTCAAGCGTTCCGCCAAGCGTCGCGCTCGCAGTATCAAGCTGCGGAGGCGCACTGGTCACCGTCATCGTCTCCGAGGCCGTGCCCACAGAGAGCGTCAGGTTCAAGCCCACCACCTGCAGAGCGTCCACGGATACCTTGTCCTGCGTCAGGGTCTTGAAGCCCTTCGCCTCGACCGTAACCGAGTAGATTCCCGGAGGAACTGGAGAGAGCACGTAATATCCACTGGAGGTTGTCGTCCGGACGGTTTTGACACCGGTCGACAGTTCGGTGCCGGTCACCGTTGCACCCGCAACCACCGCTCCCGTTGAATCGGTCACCGTGCCGTTGATGGAACCCTGCCCACCAACCTGAGCCTGCGAGTTGTTCGGCATGGCAATCGCCAACACCGCCAGCAGCAGGGCCGCCAGCACCTTGCCAAAATAATTCCTGCTGCGCTGAGCGCCTGCGATTGCAGACTGCGTCGCGCACCCATCCTTGAGAAGAAGCTTCATGCTCGATTGCCTCCAAAATTGCTGCTGCCGGCTCGACCCGGCGCTGTTCCTGCTGCCCTGTTTCTTTCGCGGCGCGCTCTAAACCAGCGTGTCCGCACTTTGCCCGAGGCTCAGACCGAGGAGGATGATCTCTTCTCCCGGTTTTGAGCGCCAAGGTCAGACCACTTTTAGTCCGTCTGCAAGTCTCATCAACCAAAGAGGGACTGTCAAGGGGTCCGTGCAGATTATTTTCAAGCATGCCTCCTTCAGCGTCGGACCACCGGACGCAGAGCAAGCACGCCTCCGCATATCAGGAGCAAAGTGTTGAGCTAGAAAGGAGTTTGCGGATGACAAGGCTGCAGGGAGGCCTATATAATGCGGTCACTCCAGCGATGGAACGCGCTCCGTCCGGCCTCTTGAAACATGTCTTTTGCGGTCGAGTACACTTTTGAATATATTTCTAATTTGAAACAGAGTGGTTATACCTCTATGCTGGCGGAAGCGTTGAACTCAACAAGAGGCGCATTTTTACAGGGCTTTCTGAAGCTTGCGGTTCTGAAACATACCGCATGAAAATGGAGAATCATGAACCGGTCTGAAGTCGCCGCCAGCCTCCTGCCTGCCTCTGCATGCTGCCTCTTTCTGCTCGCCAGCGCCCTGTCTCCTTCCATGGCCGAAGCAGAGGCGCAGAAGCCCGTGCCGGAGGCGGCTACCGTCGCAGCCACATCTCCCGGGTCGAGCCCAGCTGCCCGCGACACGAACGCGGCCCAAAGCGTGGCCCAGGAGGACAAGGGGGGCAAGGGCCCAGACGAAGGCGAAAGCGCAACGACGCTCCGCGTCTCCACCAGCGGCGCCGCCCAGTACAGGACCATTCAGCAGGCGGTGGACGCCGCCCCCGCCGATGGAGCCCTCATCCTGATCGCCCCCGGAACCTATCGCGAGGCCGTCTCCATCACCAGGCCGAACATCCGCCTGCGCGGCACCGGAGCCGACCCGTCGCAGACCGTCATCGTGGACGACAGGAACGCAGGGGAGAATGGAGGCACGCTGCACTCGGCGACGGTGGAAGCCACCGGCGACGGCTTCCGCGCGGAGAACCTCACGCTCCAGAACGACTTCAACCGGACGCATCCGCAGTTGTACCAGGGGTCGCAGGCGCTGGCGCTGATGCTGACCGCAGACCGCGCCGTGCTGCGCAACGTGCATCTGCTGGGCAACCAGGACACGCTGTACGTTGGCAGCAAACACTGCGCCGCCGCACCGGCCTCGGCGGCAACGGCGGCGCAGGCCTCCTGCCCTGCCTCGCGCTCCTACTTTTCCCATTGCCTGATTGCGGGCAATGTGGACTTCATCTTCGGCGACGGCGACGCTGTCTTCGACCACTGCGAAATCCGCAGCACAGCCCACTCCGAGGGCTTCCTCACGGCGCAGAGCAGGAACGCCCCCACGCAGGACTCGGCCTATGTGTTCAACCATTGCACGCTGACCGCCGAGCCAGGCGTTGCGAATGTGTATCTTGGCCGGCCATGGCGTCCATACGCGACCGTCATCTACCTGAACACGGAGATGGGAGCGCACATCAACCCGGCGGGGTGGCGCGAGTGGCATCCCGGCGAGACCCATTCGCTGGACACGGCCTGCTACGCGGAGTACAACTCGACCGGCCCAGGAGCGCACCCGGGCCAGCGCGACCCGCACGCCAGGCAGTTGACCAGCGCGGAAGCCGCCAAATATCAGACGAAAACGTTCCTGGCCGGAAGCGACCACTGGGATCCCGCTGCGGTCCGCTAGGAAAGCTCTGATGCAGCCGCTCTTTGCCCTTCAAGGACAATCCCGGCCCGCGCGAAGGCCAAGCCCGGAAGGGGATGGCCTTGAGCCCACCCGGAAGCAACTGCGCAAGCTGCGCTGCTGGAGCCGCCGAGGGACTGTATCTGTGCCTTCAGGCCTCGGCTCAGCTCTCGATGCGGTAGGTGAACTCTTCAATCACGGGGTTGGTGAGCACCTCGCGGGCAATGCGCTCGACCTCGGCGGTCGCAGCGGCGGAGTCCAGCGCGCTGTCGAGCGTGATCTGGAAATATTTTCCCTGTCGAACATCCTCCACGCCCTGGTACCGCATCTTTTTCAATGCTCCGTGGATGGTCTGCCCCTGGGGATCGAGGACGGTGCGCTTCAGCATGACATAGACATGTGCCTTCATCGTGCTTGATTATAGCTGTACGCGGCGCAGCCCCTGCCGACGAACACTGCCGAAAGATTAGGAAACCCCGCATTTATGACGAATTACCTGGAACTCCCCGTCGGCGACAAGTGCCCTGAAGTGATCAACGCCGTCATCGAGATTCCCGCTGAGGGCATCAACAAGTACGAGTACGACAAAAAGCTGCACGTCTTCCGCCTGGACAGGAATCTGTATTCGCCCGTTCATTATCCGGGCGATTACGGCTTCATCCCCTCCACGCTGAGCGAGGACGGAGACCCCCTGGACGTGCTGGTGCTGGTGGACGCGGCCAGCTTCCCCGGCTGCCTGATGGAGGTGCGCCCCATCGGCCTGATGGAGATGATGGACCAGGGCATCCGCGACGAGAAGGTGCTGGCCGTGGGCAAGAACAACCCGCGCTACAGCGACGTGTGGAACTTCTCTGAGATCTACCCGCACATGCTGAAGGAGATCACGCACTTCTTCGCCATCTACAAGGACCTCGAGGGCAAGCGCGTGGAAATCAAGGGCTGGCACGACGCCGCCTACGCGCGCGAGAAGGTTCTGGAGGCGAAGAAGCGCTTCGAGGACAACAAGCTGGCGACAGAGCAGAAGCTGACCGGCGCGAAGTAGGCTCCCGAACAAACTTCCAGTAGGCTCGAATGGGCTTCGGAGGGCGCCGCTCGGCAGGGTCTGGCTATCTCCCGGAGACCTGGCTGGCGGCGTCTTCTGCTGTTCCCCTGAGCCGCTTGATCGCGCCGATGGTGTAGTAGGCCATCGGGCCGGCCAGCACCACCGCGGCCAGAAACACAGGCGTGCGGACCGGGCCAAGGTTCTCATTGCGGGCGCTGTAGAAAGCGAACAGCACCAGCCCGGCTGGCCCCATGGCCAGCAGCCCGGCGACCGGCAAACCGCCTGGAATCCGGAATGGGCGGTGCAGGTCGGGCTGCCGCACGCGCAGCACCAGCAGGGCGACAAACTCCAGCACCAGGCTGCTGCCGTAGAGCAGAACATTCAACTCCACCAGCTCATCGAAGCTGAACCCAACGCAGAGCGCCCATGCCACGCAGCAGGCGCAGACGGAAGCCCACGGAACTCCATTCTTCATGTGCCGGCCAAGCGCGGCGGGCGCAAGTCCATCGCTCGCCATCGCCGCAGGGATGCGGGCGTAGGAGAGCGTGAGAGCGTTGAAGATGGCGATCCCTGCGGCCGCTCCGCCCACAACCACTGCGTACCCCAGCCAGTGGCCGCCAGCCGCGGCATTGGCCGCTCCCACCCACGCCCCGGTCGCGAACATCTTCGCGGGCATCCCCGTGAACGCGACGGCGGCGACGGGCAGCAGATAGCTCATGCTGACGGCCACCACCGCGGCCAGCATCGCGCGGATGTAGTTGCGCTGCGGATCGTGCACCTCGCGGGCCACGGTGGAGGCGTTGTCCCAGCCCATCAGGTTCCACATCACCACCAGCAGGGCGGTGGTGATGCTGCCACCTCCGGGCCGACCCAGATGCAGAGTGCCAAGCGTCCCCGGCGCACCCAGATGATGGACAAAGGGGATGATGGCCGCCGCCCTCCACAAGCCAAAAAATACAATCCCGATGAAGGGCGTCAGCAGCACCGCGAACATCCACATCGACCCCTGGCCCACCGAGTACGCTCCCCGCAGGTTCCACAGCGCACAGACCAGTATCAGTCCGAGCGACCAGTAGATTCCTCGGTGGCCCGCCGTCAGCGATGGCGCGAACTGCCCCAGATAGGCCACGAAGAGCGCCGGGTAGAGGGCCATGTCGAAGATGCTGGCTGCCAGCGACAGCCACGCCTCCTCAAAGCCCCAGAACCGCCCCAAAGCGCGGCCGACCCACACGTAGAATCCTCCCTCCTCCGGCATCGCGGAGGCAAGCTCTCCGATCATCAGGGCGGTGGGAAGGCTCCACAGAATCGGAATCGCAATCAGCAGCAGAAGGCAGCGACCGTAGCCAGCCTGGCCAACGGCGTCCTCCAGGCCATAAGGGCCGCCGGAGACCATGAAATAAGTGGCTGCTACCAGCGGCAGCAGCTGCAGCTTGCGCGCCTCCGGAAGCCGGATAGCCGTGCGGCGGACAGAACCTGAGTGGGTGGCTACGGCAGTGCTCCTCGGCGCGCATTCCCCTCCGCGCCAGTCTGGTTTTTGACGGTCTGATTCTGAGGGTAAAGGGAAAACTGCCTCGCAGCGCGCTCCGCAGGAAAAATTGTAGCCCCGTCCCCTCGCGCCCCCGCCGGCCCTCACGCCAGAACGCCGCCGGACGCACGCCGGACTCGATTCGGACTCCGTCCAGAACCCGATCAAAACTCGGCCCATACCCGATTCGGACTCCGCCAGTGCTCGATCAGAATTCACGCCGGAAGCGCTGGGGAGCACACGCCGGAAGCGAGCAGAACGTGCGCAGGAAACACCGGGGAGCGCACAGGAAACCCTGGAGAGCCGTCTCAACCGGCCCTCCTCAGGCTATAATCCGAATATCCGTCTTCCTCAAAGGCGGTATGCGTCAGATCGAAATAGCCGGAGAGATGGCCGAGTGGCTGAAGGCGGCGGTTTGCTAAACCGTTATAGGGTCAAAAGCTCTATCGGGGGTTCGAATCCCCCTCTCTCCGCCATTCATTTATAATCAATAAGTTACGGACACTGGTGCGATAATCTGGTACGAATCGCCAACCTCTGAGTATTAACCCTCGGAGGACTTCTATGGCGAACGCTACTGTACGACTCTACATTCGCCGCGCCGCAGGGTACTGTACCCCACCAAAAAGCTGATTGACCTTCCACCCGGCCAAACCTACTACCTTGTGTGGTTCGAGGGCGCTCGGAAGCGTATCAGAACCGTAGGCCACTTCTCTGACGCAGCCCAAGTCGCCGCAGGCCGACGCATATAAATGTCCATAGGTTGCTATATGCATGGAGCGTGTGTGAGAAGGGGAAATGGACACTCTGAGCTTGCCCCCGGAAAACGTCTCTCCTCGCGAGCTGTTGTAATCGCGAAGAAGAGACTGTGATGGAGAAGGCGATACGGCGTAGGTACACACTGGAGTACAAGCAGGAAGCGGTTCGGCTGGTGGCCTCTGGTCAGAGGGTGTCGGCGGCGGCGAAGGCGCTGGGCATCGTGGAGCAG
>JAJZHR010000401.1 GCA_021810815.1 Acidobacteriota bacterium
TCTCCTCGCCTCCGCCGTCTGCCTCGCCTCCGCCGTCTGCTTCCATGCGGCGTCTTCATCGCGAACCTGCGCTGCAAGTGGCGGCGCGGCCATCGGCTGGGGCGCAGCCGTCGGAACCGGCGCGGCCATCGGCAGCGGCGTCGAGGTCGCGCCCTCATCCGGAGCCTGCTGCCTCCTTGCCATCGAGGAAGGCGCTTCCTGCGGCGATGCCTGGGATGTGTGGCCTGTCTCCCCGGCAGACCGGGGCGGCGGACAAGCCGCTTCAATCGCCGCGATGTCCTCTGGCGCAAGCGCGCGAATCCAGTCCAGCGGATCGGGCGCTCTCTGCCTGCCCCCGTCGGCCTGAAGCGATCGCAGCGCCGCGATCAGGTCGGCATCGTCGTCCTCGGCCCGCTTGCCTTCGTCGCCGATCGCGTCGATCAGTTGCAGAATGTTGCGCAGGCCGTCCATCAGTTGCAGCAGCCCCTGGAACACGTCCCCGGTGGCGCGCACCCGGCCATCCCTCACCTGCGAAAGCAGGTTCTCGCCCGCATGGGAAAGCGACTCCAGCCGATGAAAGCCAAGAAAGCCCGTCGTCCCCTTGATCGTATGCACCGCTCGGAACACTTCCCCAATCAGCTCAGCGTCGTCCGGCCTGCGCTCCAACTCCGCAAGCGAGTGCTCCATCCGGTCAAGGCCTTCCAGGCTCTCGATCAGAAACTCTTTGGTCAGATCGTCCACAGTGCTGTTATCGGGCGCTGGCGCCGACAGCATGAGCCGTCCGCGGACAGAGGAGCGGCTGACGGTTTGCGCACCTGCGGAGTATGGGCACAGGAAGAAAAAACCCTGGCTGAGCGGTCTGCTCAAGCCAGGGCGGATTGGGAGAAGCAGGCTGTTGCTGGCTTACTTCACGTTGCCATTCAGGCCAGAGGGGAAGAACACTCCCTTGGCCGGGCTGATCGCGGCTCCGGAGCTGTCCACTGCGCCGCCTCCCGTGACGATGTTCAGGATCTGGGTTGGATTGCGCGCGAACGCAACGGCGTCGCCCGGGTTCGCGTCCACAATGGTGGTCGCATTCAGGCCAGAGGTTCCGCCCAGCGTCACCATCTGCGTGCCCAGCCCATAGTCGTCCGGGTTGCTGGCCGTCTTCTGGGCCGTGGCTGAGAGCGCAGCAAACGAGAGCGCAGCGCGGACAGCCGAAATCTTCTGCGTCAGCCCCTGATAGCCAAGCACACCATCGGGATCGAGGGTGTTGATGGTCGTCCGGATCAGGCCCGCGTGATAGGCCTCCACCGCCAGAATGCCCGCCGCCGTGCCCAGATACTTGTTCGCTCCGTTCATCACCCCGCCATTCAGCAGCGGAGCCGCGCCCGAGTACGCCGTCACCCCCACGTCCTCGAAAATATACGCTCCGATCAGGAAGTTCGCATCGCTCGCAAAGGGATCGAATGCAGGCCCGATCTTCGCAGCCATGGCCAGCGTGTTGAAGGAGTTCAGCAGGTCGATGGCCGGCTGCGCCACGGCAGCCGAGCCCAGCGCCGAATGCAGCAGCGTCACATGCTTGCCCTCTTCGATCGCTGTCTCCGTCGCATACGATCCGACCTGGATCGTCGTGAAGGGAACCTGCGACCCAGGCCGCACCGTTACCGTCCCCTGCGTCCCTGTCCCCGTAATCACGCACACCGGAGCGCCAGCCGCCTTCGACGCCGCATTCTGCACATCGATCGTGGTGCCGAACGCTGCAAGATAGTAGAAGTTCGCCTCAAGGTACTCCAGGTTCAGGGCGAAGTTGAGGATGTCGGCGTCAGACGGGCCCGTGCTCTGCGCCTTGGCGGTGCCGGCGAATGCGAGGCCGACGAGGGCCGCTCCGCCCATCGTCATCATTGCCCGGCGGCTGGAGAGGATTGCGTCAATTTGCTGCGTCTCAAGAGTTGCCATGGTCGTCCGTCCTTAGGAGTTCGTTACGCTGATTTTTCCGTTGAGGCCGCTGGGGAAGAACGCGCCCTTGCTCACGCCATATCCGCCGCCGGTGCCATACACAATGTGCAGCACCTGGTCCGTCGTCCGGGCATACGCGACCGCATTGCTGTCAGCCGCAACAATTGAGCTGGGCGTGCTGGTCGACGTCGGCAGCGTGAGCTGCGTTTCGCTCCCCCCGCCCACGCTCGCCCGCAGCTTGGAGATCTGGTTCGCGAATCCCAGGTACGGATACGCCGTCGCTGGCACCGCATTCGCAGCCGCAATCGCGCGGCCCGTGATGGACGTGCGCACATAAGCCGCGTGGTACGCCTCCACGGCCATGATCCCCGCCGCTGCCGTCAATATCCCGCCCGCAACCGCACCCGTGCTCAGCAGGCCAGCCGCGCCATGGTACGCCGTCACGCCCACATCCTCGAAGATGAACGCCCCCAG
This sequence comes from Acidobacteriota bacterium, assembly GCA_021810815.1. GTDB lineage: Bacteria > Acidobacteriota > Terriglobia > Terriglobales > Acidobacteriaceae > JAJZHR01. The sequence goes on from JAJZHR010000401.1 coordinate 2,392, forward strand.
CAGGAAGCTGTCGAAGTCGCCAAACGGGTTGAATGTCACGCCCGTGATGCCTGCCGCCGTTGCCAGCGCTCCAAAGGATGTCGCAAAGTCGATCACCGGACGATCCACGGGAGTCGCTCCCGCCGCCGTGATGGCTTTGCGGAGGAACTGGACGTGGCTTTGCTCGTCGAACGCGATCTCATGCACCACCATCTGCTGCGCCGCCGTCAGGTTCGGCACCTTGGCCCCGCCGCTCACCGCTCCCGGACTCCCGCCGATGTCCGCCGCCGCCAGACCGTTGCCGGTGGCCGCGCGCAGGTAGAACTCAGCCTCCAGATACTCCAGGTTCAAAGCGAAATTGAGGTAGTCCGAGTCGCCATAGTTCGGCGATGTCGGAGGTAGGAGAGGGACGCTTGGCATGGAACTGCCATTGCATCCCGCGAGGGCGGTGGCCGCGCCAACTGCGCCCACGCCCGCCATGAAATTGCGTCGGCTGACGCTCTTCTTGTAAAGCTCGCTAAGTTTATCCACTTTTTTTGACCTCTCCCATGGAGTCTTGCTTCTTGCATGCACGCTTTTGAGAAACGTTCCACAGCCCTGATTGGATTGGAGTCGTGGAGATGATTTCTTCAAAGTTTGCTGTTTACGGCAGGCTGTGCAGAAAGCCTTCTTCGCCAAACATCCGGGAACGCTACCCGAACGTCTGCGGCTTCATCACCCCAGCCGGCACGGGCTGGTAGCGAAGCATCTCCGCGAATCCCACGGGAAGACTTCTCCCGGCCATGGACTCCAGCGGAAATCCCGCCGCGTTTACTGCTGCGGCTGAGTCGTCTGCGAAGGCGGCGGCGTCGCGTCCGGCTTGTTGTCGCCCTTGCCGAACAGCTTGCCAAAGAATCCGCGCTTCTTCGGCGTCGCCTGCGTCGGAGCAGGCG
>JAJZHR010000402.1 GCA_021810815.1 Acidobacteriota bacterium
GGCGTGGACGAGGCCATCCACCTGATGTGCGTCACGTTTCTCGAGGAGGAGGACGAGGCGCTCATCGCCACGCCCGGCTTCTTCATGTACGACGTCAGCATTGGCATGATGACGCCGCGCATCGTCAGGGTGCAGTCGGATGCGTCGCTGCGCTTTCCTTTCGAGCGGGTGATGGCCGCCATCACGGAGCGCACCAAGCTCATCATGCTCTCATCGCCCAACAATCCCACCGGAGCGGTGATCGCGCGCGAGCAGGCTCTGGCCATCGCCGCCGCCGCGCCGCACGCCGTTCTCATGATGGACGAGGCCTACTACCACTTCCATGGCGAGACCACGCTGCCGGACGTTGGCGCAGTGCCGAACCTCATCGTCGCGCGAACCTTCTCCAAGGCCTACGGCCTGGCAAATCTCCGCATCGGCATGCTGGCTGGTGGCGCGGAGTTGATGCGCTACGTGCGCAAGGTGAGCTCGCCCTACAACGTGAACGGAATAGCGCTCGATTGCCTGCCAGAGGCGCTCGCGGACGAGGACTACATCGCGTGGTACGCCGATCAGGTACGCATCGGCCGCGCGCGCGTAGAGGCGGAGCTGTCCTCCCTTGGAGTCCCGTTCTGGCCGAGCCATGCGAACTTCGTCCTGATGAACATTGGGCCAAAGCACAAGGAGCTGGTCGCTGCGATGCGCCAGCACGGTGTTCTGCTGCGCGACCGCAGCTCCGATCCCGGCTGCGAAGGCTGCGTGCGCATCACCATCGGAGTTCAGGAGCATGTGGACCGCGGTCTGGCAGCGCTGAAGGAATCATTGACGGAGATAGGCTGGAGCCGGGCCGAAGCACAAACCAACGCGGCCAGCCTGACGGACACCCATGAAGGAGAACGCGAGTTTGAGTAAGTCGATCAAGGCACGCACCGCAACTCTGAAGCGCAACACCACCGAGACCCGCATCGCCCTGCGGCTGGCGCTGGACGGACAAGGCGTCTACGACATCTCCACCGGCATCCGATTCTTCGACCACATGCTGGAGCTGTTCACGCGGCACGGAGGCTTCGACCTCAGCCTGAAGTGCGACGGAGACCTCGACGTGGACCAGCACCACACCGTCGAGGACGTCGGCATCGCTCTTGGCGAGGCTTTCGACAAGGCGCTCGGCGATAAGAAAGGCATCCTGCGCGCCGGATATTTCCTGATGCCGATGGACGAGACCCTCGCCATCGCCGCCATCGACCTCAGCGGGCGCGTAGCCTGCGTCGTGGACGCGAAGGTCAAGGTGCGCGTGGTTGGCGATCTGCAGAGCGAACTCGTGTTCGACTTCTTCGAGGGGTTCGCCCGCGGCGCACGCGCCAACGTCCACCTCAAGACCATGTATGGCCGCAGCAATCACCACAAGATTGAGGCCATCTTCAAGGCATTCGCTCGTGCTCTGCGGGCGGCCTGCTCGCGCGATGAGCGCATGCGCGACATGATTCCAAGCACGAAGGGATTGCTCTAGTTATGAGCTTCTAGCCGCTGGCTTTCAGCTCTTGGCTAAAAGCTAAAAGCTGGGAGCTGGAAAGCCGCTTTCTATGATTGCTGTGATCGATTATCGGGCGGGAAACCTGACCAGCGTGGTCAAGGCGCTGGCGCATCTCGGTGCCTCGCCCATAGTGACGCAGGATCCGGATCTTGTGCGCAGGGCCGACAAAGTTGTCCTGCCCGGGGTGGGGCACTTCCAGTCCACGCAGTTGCTTACAGATCTCGGACTGACCGAAGCCGTGCGCGACAGCATCGCAGGCGGCGCGTGGTTCCTGGGGATTTGCGTTGGCCTCCAGTGGCTCTTCGAGGGCTCGACCGAGGCCTATGGAGTGCCGGGGTTGGGACAGTTCCCCGGAATGTGCGAACGCTTTCCTGCCATGTATGCAAGCTCCGCATTGAAGTCGCCCCATGTGGGATGGAATTCGCTGGAGCGGCTGCGCCGCGACTCGAAACTGCTGCGCGGCGTGGATTCCGGTGCCTTCGTCTACTACACCCATTCGTGGCGCGCGCCTGTCGTGGCGGACACGGCTGCGGTCACGGAGTACGGCGGCGCGTTCACCGCGGTGGTGGAGCGCGCCAACGTGATGGGAACGCAGTTCCACCCGGAGAAGTCGGGCGAGACGGGTCTGCGCGTGCTGCGGAACTTCCTGGAGCTTTGAGGAAATTCCGACGGCACTGAAGCCTTGCCCTTGGAGCAAAGCCGGAATTTTCCTCATCTGGTGAGGCCTTCGCTTCGAATCCAGCTAGCTGTTTCCCGCAGCGAGCGCCTGCTCGGCGGCGACACCTGCCCCGATGATGTCCGACTCTTCGTTCTTCGGGATAGCTTCGATAGAGTAGCTCTGCAGCGGACTCATCTTCACCATCTGGTGCAGATAGTCCTGTAGCATCGGCAGCTCCAGGAACCGTACATTGAAGCCGGTGACGAAGAACTTGCCCGGGCCGGACATGTGAATGGTGGTCGCGGTCGCTGCGGCAAGCGCCCGGTGCCAGAGCTTCTTGAACTCGAAGCAGCGAAGGTCGCCCTTCTTGGCGGCCTCGAAGACCTCCTCCGGCTCCATATCCAGGAAGCGCAGCCGCATGGCCCGCTGGCCCATGATGCCTTCCAGATGCCCTCGTCCGCCGCAGCCGCAGTAGGTCTCTTTGCTGTCGAGCGTGACCACGCTGTGGCCGCCCTCCCAGATGCCGGGCTGGAACGGATACCTCCCGTGCCCGATGCCGTGGCCGAGCGTCCAGACGCGGATCAGCCGGTCCAGCAGGCCGCGCGTGGCGGCGATGCCTGCGGCGACCGCGTCCGCATCGTTCAGGATGGTGACGGAAGCATGCAGACCTTGCTCGCTGAGCAGCCCCGTCAGGGACTTCTGGACGCGCGCTCCCTTCAGTTGCGGCAGGTTGGGGGAATCCTCGACCACGCCCTTGCGAACGATCCCCGGAAGCGCAACGCCGACTGCCGAGACGTCCGTCGCTCCGTCGGCCGCAGCCAGGATCTGCTCGCAAAGCACGTTCGCCAGAGCATCCGCGTGGAGTTCCACCAGCGCATCGTCCTGCGTGGGGTCTTCGGGGAAATGGCGCAGGGTGCCTTCCAGCTTGTGATCCACGATCAGTCCCGCTGCAATGCCCTGCGACATCGTGACGCCGATTGTCTTTGTCATTTGCTGCACCACCTGTGCGCTTGCTCTGGCTTCGAAATCTTCGAAGCTCTTGCGCTCCCCGGCCATGGAGGGGGGAACGAGTCTATTCGAACTTGCTCAGACGATTCAGGCCGTTGAATGGTTAGCAAGGGGCAGCCA
>JAJZHR010000403.1 GCA_021810815.1 Acidobacteriota bacterium
CTCGACGTAGGCGCGCAGGGCGGCCCACATTTCGTCGATGTCTCTGGCGGTGGTGGGCAGGTAGTCCGAGGGAGCAATCTCGCTCTCGGCTGCGGGGCGCAAATGGGTGAGGGTGATCTGGTACTTGCCCTGATACTTGCTGACCTGCCCCTTGACCTTGACGTAGCAGCCCTCGGCGCAGAGTTGGAGCCCCTCCTCGAAGTCCTCCCACATGCGTGCTTCCATCTGGCCGGTGCGGTCGGTCAGCGTCATGGCGAGATACTTGCCGCCCTGCTTGCGGTCGCGCAGTTGCAGAGAGCCGAGAGCGAAGTAGGAGACCACCACCGCATTCTCGTGCTTCGCGGCGTCGGCGATAAAGAAGTCTTTCACTTAAATCACCTCTATCTCGGAAGCATCTCTCGCAAGCCTGGACAACAGCGCTAGTTCTGCGGCGTGGTCCCCGGGGCCGCCGTCGCAGGCTGGCCTGCCGGAGCTGGCTGTGCTGCGTCGGTTGGCGTTCCCTTCAGCGGCTCGCCAGAGGTGGTGGTTGGCGTTCCCTGCAAAGGGATACCCGATGCCGGCGGAGCAGCCAGGGGCGACGGAGCCGTGGAGGGCTGCAGCACTGTCGGAGCGACCTTCTGCTTGCCCTGCAGACGCTCCTTCTTCTCGCCCTTCTGGCGCTTCTTCTTCTTCGGCTTGGCGGCGGTGTTTCCGTTCAGGCCGAGAGGCGCGGACTGCACCTTCGTCGTCTGCTCCTCCTGCGTCGTCGCTGTGGGCGGAGAGAATGGGTCCGCAGTGGGCCCGATCACCTTCTTCTTTTTCGGCAGCTTCATGCGGTCGCTGTAGCGGCCCTTCTTCGCCTCGACCGGCTTGGGAGCGAGCGGATCTGCGTTCGGATCGGCAAGGGGAGAGGCGGGCGCAGCTTCCGCCTGGGCGGAGGCCATCATCGCGGTTCCCAGATTCTGCGCGGACATGGCTGTTCCCGGCGTCGCTGCGGGCGTGGCATCGGTGCTCGCCTCAGAGGCGGGCAAAGCCTCGCGCGGCGCCTGCCCAAAGCGAACCTTCTCCCGCTTGATCTTTTCCGGCTTATTGGACTTCGAAGATTTCCGCTTGGACATGCGTCCGGTCGCCGGAGTCGAGGTGGAAGCAGGCGCACCGTTGGAGGCGGCGGGAACTGCGGTTCCGTTCAGCACGGCAGGAGTGGCAGACGCTGCCTTCGCAGAAGCGTTTGCGGTAGCCGGCACGGCGTGGCCATGACGGTCAAAGCGCTTCTTCTCCACCACCTTCTTCACCTTCTTGGCGGGGGGAACATAGGCGCTGTACACCGGCTTGGTCTCGTTGGGGCTTGCTCCGCTGTCCACAAAGCCGGGCGCGATGTCGATATAGGCATCCTCGCGCAAATGCGTCAGGTAGGAGCGCAGCGCTGGCTGCATCTGCTGGTTGTAGATGGACTCCTCGACCTGTTGCTGCACGTCCGCGAGAGGAGGAACGCCTCCTGCGTTGTGCGCATCGACCTTGAGAATCACGTAGCCCTGCCGGGTGCGAATCGGCTCCGTGTAGCCGCCTGCGGGAAGAACGAATGTCTTGTCTTCAAGCTCCTTGGCCAGTGCGCCGCGCTTGTAATCGCCCAGGTCGCCGCCCTGCTGCGCGGTCGCTCCGCCGGAAAACTTCTTCGCCAGATCGGCGAAGTTGGCGCCATCTTTCAGGCTGGAGTGGACACTGTTCGCGGTCGCGAGCGCCTTGGCGACGGTCGCATTGTCAGGAGCGCCGCCAGCAACAGCCGGCGTGGGGATCAGAATCTCGCTCAGGTGGACCGACTCCGGCTGGGAGAATTCCTGTTTGTGGGCGTCGTAGTATTTCTGCACGTCGGCCATGGAGAGCTGCAATCTGCGGCCCACCTCGTCGCGCACCACCTGCTGCGTGATGATGCTGTTGCGAATGTTGGCCTTGAAGTCCTCGAACGAGACGCCTTGCGCCGCCGCCGCCTTCTCCAGGTCCTCCATGGTGTCGAACTTATTCTGCTTGCGAATGTCGTCGAGGCGCTTCACCAGCTCCGTGTCTCCGGTGATGCCGAGCTGCTTGCCTTTGGACAGCAGCAACTGCTGGTCGATCAGATCGCGCAGCAGCTGCTTCTGGCGCAGATCCATTTCGGCTTGCGAAGCTCCCTGCTGGCGGCCTTCCTGCGCCAGCTCCTGCTGCGCGCGCTCAATGTCGGACCGGCTGATGATCTGGTCGTTGACGCGGGCGATGACATCCTCGACCACGGTTCCGCCAGGAGTGATGGCCGGAGGCGGCGGAGGCATGAATGGACTCTGCCCGGTCGGAGCGTCTGCTTGCGGCTGGGTTTGCGCGGAGGCGGCGAACGGGAACGCAAGCGTGGCAAAGCTCAAAACGACGACTGCGAGACCGCTGGCCAGGCCCCGGGGATGGCTCAAGCGAAAGCCGGGCAGCCAGCCGTGCGCTGCGGAAGACTGCGAAAATCGAAGGGTCATGAGTCTCAACTTTTCAGGGTCCAGCGTAACGGCCCGGAAGATTCTTCCTGTGAACTTGTCCGGCGCCTGCTCCGTCGCAATCCTCAACGCGGTCGCAACCGGGGCGCTCCACAAGGGCGATTCCAAAGAGCCCGCAGCGTTGCACAACAGTTGGACGACGCCCCTATTGCCGACGGTATCCGGTATCAGACCATTCTAAATGCGCGCCGCCAAGAAACCAATTCCGGTCGATGCCGTGGCCGGTCACATGGCCAGAAGGTCGCTCCAGATTTGCTCTTCCACCGGCACGCCAGCCAACATATTCTCCGCCCGGAGCCTCAGCGTCTGCTCCCCCGGATAGCGCACCGGCCTTCCCACCTGGACAGGCGCGGCCGAGCGGGAGAATTCGATGATGCCGTCGGCCACCTGCGAGGCGTCGAAGCTCCGGGCGTCCATGGCGATGAAAACCTGCGAAAGTCCCGTCTCGCGCAGGGGGTCGAGCGGTATCTGGCGGGTCGCGTTGCCTCCGGAAAGCACCGCCGCCACCAGATCGAGCATCATGGAGAGGCCGGAGCCCTTCCAATAGCCGATGGGCAAAGCGCGCTTGCTGCGCTCAATGGCCGCTGCGTCCCGCGTCAGCTCGCCCTGCTCGTCGAAGCCGCCGGGGACAGGAAGTTCCCTGCCGCTGCGGGAATACGCCTCCAGCGTTCCATAGGAGAACTGCGACACCGCCATGTCGAGCACGACAGGCCCGCTGGAGCGCGGCGCAGCCATCACCAGAGGGTTGTTGCCCAGCCGGGCGTCCAAGCCTCCCCAGGGAGGCAGATTGGCCAGGGTATTGGTCCAGC
>JAJZHR010000404.1 GCA_021810815.1 Acidobacteriota bacterium
CCTTGATCTGGAGGCGCATGACGTCGCCGCACTCGGGGGCTCCGACGAGGCCGGTGCCTACTTCGGAGGAGGACTTGTCGAGCGTTCCGACGTTGCGGGGATTTTCGTAGTGATCGACGACCTTATCGCTGTATGCCATGGTGTGTTCCTCCTGAGCGAGGCGGCGCGGCGTTGTTGCGGCGGGCGCGGCCTCAAAAGCTTTCTCTGTTAGATGATAACTCGGACTGATTTGGTGCGGGAAGAGATTCGTAGAACGATTCCGTGATTTTAGAGACCCTGGCCTGGGTTCCAGGAGGGGTCCAGCTCCATCACCCACTCATCGACCTCCCGGTGCAAGATGCGGGCATGGAGAGTTGCATTCGTCCAGACCCATTCATCCTGAATGGATTCATACTCATGCACGAGGATGTTGCGGAAGTTTTTGATGGGTGCAATGCGTTCGATGCGATCAGTGGCTTCCGGGAAGTGATGCCGTATGCGGGAGATGACCTCGGCAATGATAATGAACTCGCGTTCGGTGGCGCGCCTGAGTTGAAGGCTGTCGAGGTATTCATCAAGGGATTTGCCTCCGACGATGTCCTCCAGTTCGGTCAGGGCCAGCTGCAGATCTGCCAGATATTTCAGGAGACTACGCCGCATACAGGGTGACCTGCGTCTCTTCGATCTCGCGTCGCAGATAACGATTGGGAATGGTCTTCGAGCTGAGAAGGTCAACCCTGCGCCCCAGGAGCCGCTCCAGTTCTTCGCGCAAGGACGCGTAGGAATCAAACGCGGCACTTCGATACGGTTCTTCGAACTCGATGCGGATGTCCACATCGCTGGTGGAAGGGTCAAAGTCGTCGCGGACGGCGGAACCAAAGACGGAGAGGCGACGCACATGGTGTGTGCGGCAGAGTTCTACAATCTCAGCCTGTCTGGCGGTGATGAACGGTTGCATCGGCGGCTCCCCCTCTGCTGTCAGTTTAGCGAAAAACAGGGTTTGTGCACGATTGTAGCGAGCGGCTGAGCAGCCTCGCGCATCGCAAGAACGCGATGCGCGAGGCCCCCGGCTCGTTGTCGTTCTTCTTCATGCAATTGGCGCAGGCGAGACAGAGCCGGTAGCCGTTGAGGGGGGGGGCTGCGCGAATTCGAAAAGGCAGCTTGAGCAGAGAGCGTAGGCGGGGATAGGGCGAGGTTGGTGTTGCAGCTTTGTCTTCATACAGCCTGATACTCACTTCCGAGCGAGTTGCATGTCTTTTTCGCAAAAATAAAGAGGGCGGCCGTGGGGCCACCCTCTTCGGTGTCTGGTTCCGAATTGATCTTTAGTGGGCGGCCCACTCGATCTTGCTGAGGTCGATGCCTTCCTTGACCATCTCGTAGAGCGGGCTGAGCTCGCGGAGGTGCTGGACGACGGCGATGATCTTGTCCGAGACGTAGTCCACCTCGGCTTTGTTGTTGAAGCGGCCGAGGCCGAAGCGGATGCTGCTGTGCGCGACGTCGTCGCCCAGGCCCAGCGCCTTCAGCACGTAGCTGGGCTCCAGCGTGGCGGAGGTGCAGGCCGAGCCGGAGCTGACCGCGATGTCGTTGATGCCCATCAGCAGGCTCTCGCCTTCCACGTAGATGAAGCTCATGTTCAGGTTGCCAGGCAGGTGGTGGTCCATGTTGCCGTTCACCTGGGTGTAGTCGAGCGCGGTTTCGAGCTTGTTGCGGAGGTAGTCGCGCAGTTCCTTCTCGCGGACGCCCTCGGCCTCCATCTCATTCATGCAGATCTCGCAGGCTGCGCCGAGACCGACGATGCCCGGGACGTTCAGCGTTCCGCTGCGCATGCCGCGCTCGTGGCCGCCGCCGTTGATCTGCTCGGAGATCTGCACGCGCGGGTTGCGGCGACGGACGTAGAGCGCGCCGACGCCCTTGGGGCCGTAGAGCTTGTGGCCGCTCAGCGAGAGGATGTCGATATTGTCCGTGATGACGTTGACGGGAATCTTGCCGACGGCCTGCACGGCGTCGGTGTGGAAGAGCACGCCCTTCTCGTGGCAGAGCTTGCCGATCTCCTGGATGGGCTGGATGACGCCGATCTCGTTGTTCGCGTACATGATGCTGACCAGGATGGTCTTGCTGTCGCCTTCGGTGACGATGGCGCGCTTGAGGTCGTCCATGTCGATGAGGCCGTCGGCCATGACGGGCAGGTAGGTGATGCGATAGCCCTGCTTCTCCAGCTTCTTGCAGGTGTCGAGCGTGGCCTTGTGCTCGGTGACCTGGGTGATGATGTGGTTGCCGCGCTCGCGATACATCTCGGCGACGCCCTTGATGGCGAGGTTGGTGCTCTCGGTGGCGCCGGAGGTGAAGATGATCTCCTTGGAGGTGGCGCCGATGAGTTTGGCGATCTGCTCGCGCGCCTTCTCGACGCCCTGCTCGGCCTCCCAGCCGAAGGAGTGGTTGCGGCTGGCTGCGTTGCCGAAGATGCCGGTGAGGTAGGGCATCATGGCCTCCAGCACGCGCGGATCCAGCGGCGTGGTGGCGTGGTTGTCCATGTAGATGGGCAGGTGGACGCCTTCGGGGAGGGGCTTGGAGGACTGCGTAACGTTGATGCCGAGAGTTTCTGCCATGGTGATTGCTCCTGAAGATTTGTGCCGCTGCGTGCGAGAAGCAGATTCCTCCGCTACGCTGCGGAATGACAATTCCAAAAACTGTGCCGCAAAACTGTGAGGCTCTAGCGTGCGATGGTGACCAGGCCGCCGGCGAGCGCGGCGTCCGGCGGGTGGTCGGCGTGCTCGATGAGGTCCGCGATGCGGAGCTTGGAGAGCAGGTCGGTGATGCTGTCGTTGACCTTGCGTAACGGCTCTTTGATGGTGCAATGGCCGGCAAGGTCGCAGGTTCCGTGAATCGTGATGCAGCTGGTGATAAAGAGCGGGCCGTCGATGGCGCGGATGACCTCAAAGGCCGAGATATCGTGCGCGTCGCGGGCCAGCGCGTAGCCGCCGTTGGTGCCGGCGTGGGAGACGAGCAAGCCGGCTTTGGCGAGCGTCTGCAGAATCTTGGCGAGCAGCTGCGGCGGAATGTGGTACGCGTCGGCGATGGCCTTGGCCGAGGCTGCGCCGCTGATGGGCTGCGACGCGGAGGGGCACTGCGCCTGCTCGGCCAGGTACTTGAGGGCCATCAGGCCGTAGTCCGCTTTTTTGGTGAGCCGCAGCATAGGGTGGGCAAGCGCGGAGTGGCCGGTGGCCGTAGCTCCGCTTGAGTACAAGTCTACGGAAGGTTGCCGTCAGAAGCAAGACTCATTTGGTCGCATATTGTTGCGCGGGGAGGCGGGAGAGCAA
>JAJZHR010000021.1 GCA_021810815.1 Acidobacteriota bacterium
CCCAGATGAGTTGCACGGGAGCGCTGCCGCCCTCGCTCTCGGCCCGCACCATGAGCCCCTCGGACTCGCTCATCGTGACCACATGCAGCCGCAGCGTCGCCCCCGACAGCAGAGGGTCGTGTATCTCGTACAGCAGCGCACCCGGCCTGTAACGTGTCACCACATGGTCTGCGTCGAACAACCATTTGCTCGTACCGGCTGCCTTGACGCCAAGCCGTAGATTGCCGCCGCGACCTGGTAAATACAGCGTGAACTCCGGCTTGTCGCCACCGTCCGAGCGGAACGCCGTGTTTGGTCCATAGAGAGGACGGTTGAAGAATTCGACCCCGTTCTCGATCACGAAGTCGCTGCCATCCGGGCGGTAGCGCAGCGGTCGCTCCGTGTGGCCCCGCAGCAGCGGGCGTACGCCAAGGGACTGTTTTCCAGCCGAGTTGTCCTGCGCATGCGGCTTCTCTTGAGACAGGAGGGGAGGCCCGCTGAGCACCACTCCCGCGGCTGCGCCAGCTTTGATGAATTCGCGGCGTGACCAGTTCATTGAGTCTCCAGATCGGTACAGTCGCCGCCTATTTGGAAGGCAGTCCGGTCACGTCCGTTGAATCCTTCACCGCCACCGTGCTTCCGTCCGCCGTCTTGATCTCCGTTGTGCTGAAGGTCCAGTCCTTCGCGTCTGCGATCGTTCCCGCAGTCTGCGCGGAGATGTCGATGTGGTCGAAGCGGAAGTTGATCAGCGGCGCATTGGGATACGCGCTCACTGAGAACGCCCTGCGCGCGCCCACGGCCTTGATGTTCCAGATGTGAACGTCCTGGAAGTGCGGCAGCCCTTTGTCGGCGGGCACGTGCGTCGTCAGCACGGTCCAGTAGGCGGGATAGTTCTTCTGGTCGGGCGGAATCGTGGCATAGCTGTAACTCGGGTTCCAGTTCATCGTGATGCTGATCGGCGTGGCCACGCCGTCCATGTCGATGTCGTGGATGCGAATGTCTTCGCCCAGGCCGCCGCGCGTGTGCGCCGACTTGAACAGGATGCCGTTGGGCACCGGCTTCAGCACCTTCAGGTTGTAGGCCTCGATGTCGCGGAAGCCGCCGGAGGTCTCGCTGCCGAAGGTCACGCCCGCCGCACCTGCGCGGATGATCGAGTCGCGGATGACGACGTGTTCGGTCGGCTTGTTCACGCGCAGTCCATCGGCATCGCGACCGGACTTCAGGCAGATGTCGTCGTCATTGTTGGCGATGTCCGCGTGTGCGACCAGGATGTGCGTGGAGGAATCGATGTCGATGCCATCGGTGCTCGGCCCGCGCCCGCCCTCATTGTTGCGGATCACCACGCCATCGACGGCAACCTTGTCCGAGTAGCAGATATGCACCGTCCAGAAGCCGGAGCGGCGCAGGTTCAGGCCGCCGCCGAACTTCACGTCGTGCGACTTGTAGAAGACGACCAGCCGCGGCCGTTGCGCGTCGTAGTCTGAGGCCCAGCGCAGCCCCTTCGGCTCGTAGGTCTTGCGCAGCGCCCAGTAGCTGTCCCAGAAAACCTTGCCATCGCCGTCGATGGTGCCAGCTCCGTCGATGGTCACGTCTGCCTGCTCATACACGTTGATGAGCCCGGCTGGCCAGTTCATCTCGATGCCTGCCACGCGCGTCGGCATCACCGGATAGTCGGCCAGCTTCTGGCTGCCCATCAGCGTCACTCCCTCGCCCACTTCGAAATGCACGCCGGACTTGATGAAGAGCGAGCCTGTCAGGTAGGTGCCCGGCTTGAACGTCACCGTCCCATGGTGCTTGGCCGCAGCGTCGATCGCCTTCTGGATCGCGGCAGTGTCCATCGCCACGCCATCACCTTTTGCGCCGTACTTCGTCACACTGTATTGACCTGGAGTGGTTCTGGCGTATACGTTGACGGTTGCGCCAATGGCGAAAAGAGCGAGCACGATTCTCAGCCGTGATTTAGCCTGCGGAAGGCGAGCGACGGCCGGCGACTTTTGGCCGGCGGCGATGGAAAACGGACGGACGAATTCGAGCATTGACTGCCAACCTCTGGATTTCAATAGGGGCTAAACTTTCGAGAACGAAACTACAGGGCGGCGAAGGCGCTGTCAAGAAACGAGCATCGTTTTTGAGCAATGGTTTCAATCGCCGCACCTTCCTGAAACGCAGCATGAGCGCGGGCGCGGCTCTGATGGGTGGCCGCCTCGCCGCTCCCAACGACCTGCTCTGGGGCGAGGGCGCGCACGCTCCTTCGCGCAGCATGACCCTGCCGGACTCTGCCACCGCCCTCCGCGCCACCTATGAAGCCGCCCTGCACTGCCTGAAAGGCAATGTGGTGAATGTCTTCCAGTTTCCCTCCCCGGTGCTGACCGAGGGAGCGGTCTACCACGGCGTCTGGCTGGAATGCGCTCCGCAGGAAGGTCTTGTCTACAGCGAATACGACCCCGCCGTCGGACGCGCCAATCACGATGTCTTCTTCCAGACGCAGCGCGAAGACGGCTACATCCATTGCAGCATCAAGCCGACCACCATGGGCGCTGGCCAGATCCAGATGGTTGTTCCCATCGCGGCGACCGCGCTCGAACTCTACCACCAGAAGATCCACGCATCCCAGTTCCTTGAGGACGCGTACAAGTCCTGCTGGCGCTGGGACGACTGGCTGGTGCGCTACCGCAACACGCGCGGCACCGGCCTGTGCGAGGGCTTCTGCACCTATGACACCGGCCACGACCACAGCCCTCGCTGGGCCGGCGTTCCTAGCCAATGCCCCCAGGCCGATGCCCGGCTGGCTCCCCGGGGCGTTGGAGTTCCACGCCTCTGCCCCGACCTCTCCGCAACAGTCTTCGGAGGCCGCATCGCGCTGGCGAAGATGGCGCGCATCATGGGCCGCAACGACGAAGCGGACGCGTGGGAAGAGAAGGCCGAGCACATTCGCGAGCTGATCGTCGCGCGGCTCTACGATCCCGACGTCGCCTGCTTCTTTGATCGGGACATCGACAACAAATTCGTGCGCGTGCGCGGCGACGCGCTGACGCGGGTGCTGGGCGAGCATGTGGTGGACCAGTCCATGTTCCAGGAAATCTACCGGAAGCAGATCCACAATCCGAACGCCTTCTGGGCGCCGTACCCTCTGCCTTCCATCGCTCTCGACGATCCCGCCTTTGTCCGCCCCATCCCCCGCAACTCCTGGGGAGGGGCAACGCAGGCCCTCACCGCCCTGCGCGCGCCGCGCTGGATGGAGCACTACGGCAAGCCTGCCGACCTCACCCACATGATGAAGCAGTGGCACATCGCGATGCTGCGCGTTCCCGGCTTCTTCGCGCAGCAGATGGACCCTCTGACGGGCGAATTCACCGTGAAGGACGGCGGCGGCTACTCCCCGGCCGCTCTGGTGCTGCTGGACTACACCTGGCGGCTGTACGGCGTGCGCGAGCAGGACGGGGAACTGGAGTGGAACTGCCGAACACCTGCCGCACAGGGCGAGGCGGTCTTTGAGCTTCGCACCGCAGGCGGTGGCGCAAGGCTGGTCCACGCTGGCGGAAAGAGCTCGCTCTTTCTGAAAGGGAAAAATATTCTGACGGTGGAGGGCACCGCTCGGATCGTGAGCGACCGCTACGGAAGGCCCTTGCGCGTGGTCGGAACGGAAAATGAGGAAGTCGTCTGCAAACTGCACTACCCGAACGGCAGCACGGGCGTGCTCCGCGTCGCTCCGAATGCAGTGGTCAAGACAGGTTCAGGGGTAGAGCATTTTCAGCCCGTTGGGCAGTAAGAACGACGCAGCAAGCCAGCTGCTAAAGCAGCTTCCGAACCTGTTTGCGCACGGCTTCCGTCACCAGGCCATAGACCGAGAAGGCGATCAATTCGCCGGGCTGCTCGCTCAGCGGGAGGTGCGTCTTCGCTGCGGAGAGGCTGGAGTCTGGCAGCGCGCCCTCGACCGTCAACGAGCAGAGAGCCACTCCAAACGTCACCCCCCGCCTGTCAGTCACGGCGGGAGCCAGTTCGGCCAGCGCGCCGTAGGCAGCCCCCATCAACGGCCCGAAGATCCAGGGATCGCCTTCGGCCAATGCCTCTACTCCTCTGTGGGGCAGGGAGAGAGTGGCCGTCTTGCGCGCGTGGCTGGCGGGGGATGGCTGCTGTTCCGGATCGGGATGCGAATAGAACTTCTCCACAAGGGACATCGCCGCCGCGCCAGCCAGGCCGCCGATCAGGCCTGCGGCTAAGCCTTTGAGAAGAGAGCGCGAAGTGTTAGCTGGCGGAGTCGTCATGGCAAAAAGGTAGATGCTGATTCGCGACGATGTGTTTGATGGAAGGCCATCCATCCGGGGTTTTGACCGTGGCTTTTAACGGTAAAAATGCGGTGCCGTCCCGGTGAATGCTACGGTCCGGGACGGCAGAAAGACGGTCAGAAGGACGAAATGGAGGAGAGAGACTACTCTTCGGCGGGGTTGACGAGAGCGCCGAAGATGGGATGGCCGAGTCCGCCGGGGAGCAGGGCTGCATTCCGCAGGAGCTGCGAGTGCGTGTCCGCGAACTGTCCAATGCCCACGTCCATCAGGACGCGGTTGATGGTGTCCTCAGTGCGTGTGGCTGTGATGTGCAGGCGCTTGGTGGCCTTGGCGGTGACCTGGCAAAGCATGAAACGATTGATAATGCGGTGCTGCGCGCTGAATACGTGCTCTGATCGCATGGTTCTCCCTACGCTGATTGGGCGATTTGACTAGTTGCAGGCCCGGAATTGGGTTCCTGATGCTTGATGTGGGCGCTCTCTTAGCATACAGGAAGCAGGAGAGAGTCGCATGTTTTCCGAGCGAGGCGGCTGCCGCCGAGGCGCAGATTGGCGAGGATGCAAGCCGGGAAGAAGGGCCTCGGATTCGCTGGCGAAAGAGGCCGCAAAAAAAGTTTTCCACACGGGCTTGACAGATTGTGCTAGGCTTAAGCATCGTTTGAAACAAGTTTGGAATTCTGCAAGCGCACCACCTGCCGAACCCCTGATTTGGATTCAGCGTTATCTCAACACAAGGAATTCGACACAATGGAACAGGGAACAGTGAAATGGTTCAACGATGCCAAGGGGTTTGGCTTTATCAGCCGTCAGAATGGCGAGGATGTGTTCGTTCACTACTCGGCAATCAATTCGAACGGCTTCAAGAGCTTGCAGGAAGGCCAGGCAGTACAGTTCAACGTAGTGAAGGGCCCGAAGGGCTGGCAGGCTTCTGACGTTCAGCCTCTCTAATTGCTGACGTCCAACCTCTTAGAGGTTGTGGCACCAACAAAGATCTGCGAAAGGGACGGCCTCGGCTGTCCCTTTTTGCGTTTAACCTGCCACTGCATCTATCTGCGCCATCCATAGATTCAGATGAAATCCTTAGATTCTGCCAGGGTTGGTGGCTTGTTGGCCGCCGCGATGGTTGTCTACGGCTGCGGCGGAGAGGGCGGGTCTGCGGAGACGGGCGTGGCTCCGGGCAGGATCTTCACGTCCGACGTGTACTTGTGGTAGTCCGAGTAGGCGGTGTGGAAGTGGCCGTTGAAGGACTTCAGCAGCAGAACGCGCGCCTTTCCCCTGCCGTCGATGCTGGTTGGCAGCCACACCTCGTTGTTCACCAGCGCCTGCTCGAAGATGAAGTTGGTCCCCTTCTCGATGTTGACCAGCATGCCGCCAGCGATGTGGAAGTTCTGCTCGAAATGCGCCTCCATCCGGATCACCTGGCGGTCCGCTTCGTCGATCCAGACCGTCCCTGTGAGGTCTTTCATCACGCCTTCGCTCATGTTGCTGCTTTTCGCCCGCGTATCTCCCACAAAGTCGAACACGAGCGTGCTGCGGCCCTTGAGGAACATGCGCCGGGGAGCGGTCACGGTCCCCAGTTGCAGCAATCTTGAGACGCTGAGGATGGTATTGCCCCTGGAATCTGTGGCGGTGTCCGGCTTCGCGGCCCTGGCCTGCGCCACCGCCTTGTCCACCCTCTCCTGCTCCTTCTGCTGCTCCTTCGGATTCAGGTCCTTGCCGTCTCTCTTCACCACCCGCTCGATGGTGTGGCCGTTGACGTAGAAGATTTCGCTCTCCTCGGTCTCGGTCTTCTTCACGCTGCCGTCCTTGTTCAGATCCTGATCGGTCTCAAGAGCGTGATAGCGGTAGTCCTTGCGGATCTCGTCCATGTGCTTCTGGTTGGCTTCCACCTGGTGCATCAGCGTTTCCACGTCGGGGATGGGAGCGTATTGCGCGGCCAGAGACGGAGCCGCCTCCGGCTGCGTCTGCGCCTGCGGCTGCGCGAGCAGGGGTGCGGTGGTGGTGAGAGCGAGCGAAAGGAGCAGCGCCAGGCGCATGATGTTTGGCTTTCCTTGACCGTGTTACGGCTCGCCGCGAGGGGAAGTTCAGTCCCGCCGGGAGCAGGGAGTAAATTCTGTAAAAGCACTCAGCCCCGAGGGCTTTGAGTGGAGTATGCTTTCTCCACCATGATTCGACTGTTGCTGAACTGGCTGGTTTCCGCGCTTGCTCTGCTGCTGGTGGCCCTGGTGGTTCCCGGCTTCGAGGTGGAGAGCTTCGGCTCGGCCATGTGGGCGGCCCTGGTGATCGGGCTTCTGAATGTGACCATTGGCTGGCTGCTGCAACTGCTGGCGCTGCCGCTCACCATCCTGACCCTGGGCCTGTTCTACTTCGTCGTGAACGCGGTGATTCTTTACCTTGCGAGCGCCTTTGTGCCGGGGTTCAGGATCAACAGCTTCTTTGCCGCGTTCCTTGGAGCGGTGGTTCTGATGCTGGTCCATTTCCTCCTGCGCGCGGTTTTGTAAACGGCATCAGCGCGGGACGGATGTTGCGAGTTTCGCCAGAGCCGAGTTCAGCTCCGAGAGCTTCGCATCGTCCGGTGCTCCGTGCGTCTGCCACGCAACGCGACCCGAAGGATCGCAGACCACGAGATAGGCGTCGTCCGGAGCGGAGTAGCCGGCGGCGCTCTTCCACTTCTCCTCGTCCGTGAAAATCGGCAGGAAGCGCGCTCCTTCCGCGCCGTGGATCTGACGCCGCATTCCATGCAGAATCATCGGCTTCACCGCGCCGGGAACTCCCTGCAGCTCCACGACCTCATAGTATGCAACCTTGGGGTCTGACAAATAGGACGGAAGCAGATGCTTGTTCCAGGCGTCGAATTCCTTGCTGCTCTTGTGCGAGAAGCCGATCATCAGCAGCAGCGGCCTGGCGTCTTTGGCTGCCGGAAGCGCGACCGCCGATCCGTCGAGGGCCTTCGCGTTTGTCGCCGGGATGGTCTGGGCTGCTGGACGGGCTGCTGGAATTGTTTGGGGCGCAGGATTTGTCTGGCCGAGGCAGGGCAGGGCGGCCAGAAACAGGACTGCGTATTTCGCGAGGTGGCGCATGGAAACAGCTCCTTGAACAATTCCTTTGAGCGTTGGACGGTCACCGGCAATGAAGGTTGGTGCGCAAAAGAGCGTCTTCGCGTGCGCTTGCAGGAGAGTGCTTAAAGAGAAAGGCGCGACCTGAGCCGCGCCTTCTGATTTCTGCTTTGCAGGGGGGAACTACGGCTGCTGCGGGCCGCTCAGCTTCTGAGCTGCGATCTGGCCGGCGGCTCCGGTCTTGTCCTCGTCCTTCAACTGGGCGTAGATGCGTTTTGCCTGCTCCGGCTGGTTGGCGGCCTCATAGAGCTGGGCGAGCTGCAGCTTGGCAACGCCAGCGGGAACGGTGGCGGTCGGCTTGGCGGCCAACTGGTTCAGCAGGTCGATGGCCTGGGGGTCGCGGCCGGTCTGATGGTAGAGCCCCGCCAGGGCCAGGTTGGCCAGCGATGCCAGGTCGTGGTCCCACGAGTCGGCGACGCTCTTCAGCGTGCTCTCGGCCGAGGCGTTCTCGCCCATCTCGATGTAGGTGAGTCCGGCGAAGTAGCGCGCGTTGCGGCCATCGGCCAGCATGCCGTACCTGTCTGCCGCCTGCAAGAAGAGCTGGTTGGCGGCCTTGGCGCGTGCTGCTGCCGAGGGGAAGGACTGGATGCCGGGGGCGATGGGCTCGGCCGAGGTGGAAAGCGGCGCCTGGTACACGCGCATGGCGTGGCTGAAATCTGCTGCGGCAGCGTCGGACCGGTGCTGGTAGATCAAAGCGCCGCCGATGGCGATGACGATGGCGGCCACGACCGCGATGGACAGCGCGAGAACGCGTTCGCGGTTCTCCTGCGCCCAGTTCAGGCTGTCGTGCGTTGCGGTGACGAAAGAATCTTTTTTGAGGGCGTGACGTGTCTGGGTGTCCACAGTTTCCTTTTGAGTGCTTAGGTGCGTTTGCGCGTCGCAGCTAGTGCTGAGGAGCCGCGCAGGCAGGTGGGGCGAGTGAATCCGCCACAATCTCAAAGTTTAGCAGCGGCGCGGGATGGGGGCAAATGGAGACTGCGCATGGCAGCTCTGCCGCGGCGGCGGCGGCTGTTTCTTTTGCGCCAGGGCCCTGATATTTGCGCTCAGTCCTTGATGCGAACGCCCTGCGCATTTAGGCTAGGGGCAGCCATGTATGAGGACTTCAAAGTAACTGACCGCTGGACCGGCGCAGAACTCCACTGCAAATGGATGGCGAACATCGTCGCCATTGCCACGCGCCACGCCGATGCCGTGGATGTGCGCTTCAGCGTGAACGGCAAGCCGGTGTGGATGGCCCTGCCCTGCACCGCGTGGGTGGAGCACAAACGCCGCACAGGCAACGTCATCACCGACTACCTGACGGCGCAGATCGCGGGCCACTACCTGAAGCAAGCGGTGGAGAGCGGCTACGACAATGGCCGAGAGATGTACACCCTGACCGTGGACGAGGTGCTGGCGCACGCCGACGCCGTGATGCAGGAGGCGCGCCGAACGGACTTCCTGCCGTCGCTGCCTGTCATTCGCGAGGACATGACGGACGACTCCGCCGAGCCGCCAACGCGCTACATCCCGGAGTTCTCTTCCAACCCATCCAACGGCGCTTCCTGAGCCATGTTCGCGCGCAAGCTGCGGATTGAGCGCGTGGACGCATCCGGCGAGGCGCACCCGTGCCCGATCCACTGGATCGACAACTTCGCCATGCGCAATTTCACCAACGACGCTGTCTTCGATGACACGCTGCCGGTGGCCGATGGCCTGCTGGAAGCGGGTCATCGCGTGCCTCTGGACAGGCTGCGGCCCGCGATGGAGGACTGGTTCCGGCGCAAGGGCTATCTGAAGCCGGACGAGCGGCTGCGGGTGGAGCGCGCCGAGGCAGAACATGCGACGACAGGACATGCTTCGACCGATGCGGATCGTTCGCCCGGCTGCGAATAACATGGCTCACATGGCACCCAGATCAAAACCTCCGGTTGCGGAAGCCGGGCTGCGGCTGGATTTTTCTTTGGTGAAGCCCGGCGAGCGGGTAGGCATCGCTGTGTCCGGAGGCGCGGACTCGGTCGCCTTGCTGCTGGCGATGGCCGCGGCCAATGCTGCGCAGAAGTGCGCGCTTGGCGTCGGCCTGAGCGTGGTGCATCTGCATCATGGCATTCGCGGGGCGCAGGCGGATGAGGATGCTGCGTTTGTCGCGGCTCTGGCGGAGCGGCTGGGGCTGCCTCTGCACATGCGCGATGAGGACGTGCCAGCGCGGGCCGCCGCGGAGCGGGAAGGTCTGGAAGAGGCGGCGCGGAATGCGCGGTACGGCTATTTCCGCGAACTGATCGAGGGCGGGGAGCTGGACGTGGTCGCGACCGCGCACACGCTCAACGACCAGGCGGAGACCGTGCTGATGAAGCTGCTGCGCGGCGCTTGGATGGAGGGGCTGAGCGGGATTCATCCGGTGGTGCGGATTGCGCCGGAGGGCGGGCGCAGGGACGCGGCGAGGAGCGGCCGGATTATTCGGCCGATGCTGGGAGTGGATCGCAGCGAGGTGGAGGCGTATCTCCGCGGGGTGGGCCAGAGCTGGCGCGAGGATGCGACCAACGCCGACGTGGCGTACACGCGCAATCGCGTCCGGCATGAGCTGATGCCGCTGCTGCGCAGCTTCAATCCCAGGGCGCAGGAGACGCTGGCGCACGTGGCCGCGCTGGCCCGGGACGAAGAGGCGCGATGGACGCGGGAGATGGAGCGGACGCTGCCTCTGGTGGTGCTGCCGGGGACGCCGGTGCGCGGCGGAGGACGGTCGGTGAGCACGTCGCCGCAGGAGGCTGCGGTCGCTCTGGAGCTGGAGCGCCTGCGCGGGATGGATCCGGCGCTGCGGCGGCGTGTGCTGCGCGCTGCGGCCCGGCAATTGGGATGCTCCCTCGGCTTCGAGCATACGGAGCGGCTGATGGCATTTTGCGCGACCGCAGAGAGGGCTGGTGCGCAGGCAGTCCCGGGAGCTGGCCGGACGGGCGGAAAGCTCGAACTGCCGGACGGTCTGCGGGCGGAGCGGACGGCGCGCGAATTGAGGCTGTGGCGCATCGGCCGGTGATGGGTCAAGTCTCGGAGATGGGTCAAGTCTCGGAGATGGGTCAAGTCTCGGAGATGGGTCAAGTCTCGGCGATGGGCAAAGGTGCTCTTCGTGAATGGCAGCAGCAGGAAAGGCTGATGCAAGTCAGCTTTGGGCTTTGAACCTTGCGGCTTGCGCAAAGCCCTCCGGGGATGCATTCGCTGAGGCCGCGTCCCGGTTGGCTTGCGGCAGGGAGGAGTCTTCGGCGGCAGCCGCCAGATGACGCTCCGCGACGCAGACCTCGATCTCGCTATTGATCTCCGCTCCCAGCAGCAGCATCAGGCCGGTGATGTAGAACCACAGCAGAAGGATGATGACCGCTCCAAGGGAGCCGTACGTCACGGAAAAAGTATTGAAAAAGTGCAGGTAGAGCCGCAGCCCAAGGGTGGCCAGCAGCCATCCCGCCAGGCCGACTGCAGCGCCCGGCGTCAGCCAGCGCCAGCGCCGCGTCTTCACATCCGGCGCCCAGTAGTAGATCAGAGCGAAGACCAGCGTGAACAGGCCGATGGCGACCATGATGCCGAGGACATGCGCGGGCATCGCGATGAGATCGCCGTGAGGAATCCGGAGTCGCAGCCATGCGGCGAGAGCGCCGCTGCCGAACAGAGCCGCCAGAGAAAGCGTTACCAGCAGCGAAAGCACGATGGTCATTGCGATGGCGTTGAGCTGACGCTTCCAGTAGGGGCGCGACTCCTTCACCTTGTACACGTGGTTCAGCGTGTCCTGGATGGCGGAGGTGCCGACGCTGGCCGACCAAAGGGCCGCGACGAGCCCGAACGTCACCTTGCCGGCCGTGCTGGCGGAGGTGGTCTGGTGGAACGTCTGGATGACGATGCCGAACGCGGCCGGAGGCATGAAGTCGGCCAGGCTCTCCAGCAGCTTCACGTAAATGCTGGCGGCGGAGCGGGCCGCGAGCCCGAGCATGGCAGAGGCGCAGAACAGGGCGGGGAACAGGGAGAACAGGAAGAAGTATCCGAGCTGAGCCGCCCTTCCGGGCAGGTTGTCAGCGAAGAAGGCCCTCCAGGTGCGCGCGAGAATCAGCTTCGGAGACACGCCCTCCAGGTTCCAGAGCGAGGGCAGCGGATTCCAGGACACTTCGTACCAGACGCGCGTCGAGGGCTCGCTGGCTTGCGCGGCGATGGAGGAAGGTGGCATTGGAAGCGCTCTCGGCCGTTCCTGTCGGCCTCACCGTGAGATGCAGGCGCATTCAATTGGATGCGCGCGCGCGGGCCAGCCGCCGATGCAGCCGGAACTCATCTCATTTGTAAATCAGCTTGATGTCGGTCGTGGTGGTGGGGCAGGCCACATTGATCGCGGACGCGTTCCACGAGGGAGCGGAGAGCGCCACGTGAGGATTGTTCGCGAACCCGAAGCCTTCCTTGGGGATTCCGATGAAGTTGCGGTCGAGCTTGTGGTTCATGTTCTCGTCGTGGATGACGGCTACCCCGTAGCGACCCTCAGGGACGTGCTGGAAGGTGAGCGTCGCGTGGTCGCCCTCGATGGGAAACGGCCCGTGCTCAAAGGCCTTGGCCGAGTCCTCAGGCCATCCGATCGGAGAGCTGAAGATGGTTCCCCCGGCGTCGCCTTTCTCGCTGCGGAAGCCTGTGACGTGAACGATCAGCGTGCATCCGCCGTTGCCCTGGCCGGAGGGGCTTTGCTGCGGCGATGGAGCCTGCGGAGTTGCGGGAGCAGCAGGAGCAGCCGCTGGAAGCGCCATCGGAAGGGCGGCGGCTGCGAGCGCGAAGGCAAGAAAACGTGTCGATGCATGCATGAGGCGAGTTCCTTTTCTTCCGGTTCTTCTGGCTCTTCTGGTTCTTCTGGCTCTTCTGGTTCTTCTGGCAGCCGATCCCGGCCGAGCACGGGTTTGGACGCAAATCGCACTGCGTTGAAAGCAGCATAGCGTAGCCGGGCGGCCAGGCGCGCCTGAACCCCGCCCGGCGCTGCTTGTCAGGCGACCTGCCCAGGCGCTACTTGGCCACGTTCTTGCCGAAATGGAACGACGGCCCGATGGAGAAGCGGAAAGTGTTGCGGCTGTCCCTCAGGAGGTCGTTGAAAAGGTGGTCGTGGACGATGTCCAACTGGGCGCGCAGGCCGAAGTGCTTGGTGGCCTGGAGGTCCGTTCCGAAGCCGACGCCGTAGAAGCCGGTCCAATCGAGCTTGTAGCCGGCAGGTGCGAGCTGCTGCGCGAAGAGCACAGCCACGGCATTGGTGGGGTGTGGCGTGGCTCGCTCCCGAATCGCTCCTACCGACGGCCGCAGGAAAAATGTGGCCCTGGGGTAGTGGCGGATCATCCATTGCGGTCCGGCAGCGAACGTCTGGGTGTAGGAGTCGGTCGGCACGGTCAGAACGTAGGTGGGAGGGATGACGCCTGCGGCCATCAGTTGCGAGAGGGCCTGCGAGATCGCAACCTGCTTGGCTGCCGGCAGCTCGGTGGGCACCAGCAGCAGGGAGCCGTTGGCCGAGCTGTAGTCCACGCCCAGCGCCAGCCAGCGGCGAGGATTCACGCCGCCCTGGACATGGAAGCCATTCTCAATCAGACCGATGTGCGGGGAATTGAAATTCACGTAGCCGGCGTAGACGTCATACTTGCCGACATAGGGCTGCGATGGCGAAGCAGTTGCGGCAGCAGCGGGCGCTGAAGCGTCTTGCGCTCGCGCAGCAGGGGCTGGGCAGCAGAGGGCGGCAATGAGCGCCCATGCGCCGACGAGCACCGTGCGAGCGCAGATCGCAGCGCGGAAGTGCGAAGGAGACTTGGCCTGCTCCAAAGTGGATTGCGTGTTCATTTGTGTTGACTCCTGAGTGAATCCGGTTCCAAAAGCCGAGTTTCTCGCCTGCGTTCCCAATCCTTCGTTCCCAGCCTGCATTCCTGTCTGTTCCAGTCCTGGAATTCCGAAAAACCGCCCCGCATCT
>JAJZHR010000405.1 GCA_021810815.1 Acidobacteriota bacterium
TCCCTGATCCCTGTTCCCTAACTTTGGGGTGCGATGGCGGAAGCAGGTCAAAAGCCGGGATCGGGGTTGGAGAAGCAGCCGGGCTCGCTCGGTCTGGAGTTGGCCTTTGGGCCGAAGCTGGGCGCGTTGGCGACGAACATCGGCCAGCGCCTCGGAGCGATGCCTTCGCGGCAGCGCGTCTGGCTTGGCGGGACTGCTCTGATCGCCACAGGCGTCGCGGTTGCGATGCTGTGGCTGGCCATGAGGCCGGACTGGCGCGTCCTTTACTCCGGCATGGACGCCAAGGACATGCAGCAGGTGGGCTCGCAGTTGGCGGCGGCCAGCATCCCGTATGATCTGACGCCCGACGGCGCGACTATCCGCGTCGCTGCCGAC
The DNA here is from genome assembly GCA_021810815.1 of Acidobacteriota bacterium. Taxonomy (GTDB): domain Bacteria; phylum Acidobacteriota; class Terriglobia; order Terriglobales; family Acidobacteriaceae; genus JAJZHR01. Next base: position 376 of record JAJZHR010000405.1, read on the forward strand.
CAGTTGGACAAGGCGCGGCTGCAGGTGGCGGCCAAGGGGATGCCGCAGACCGGGCGCATGGGATTCGAGCTATTCGACAAGCCGAACTGGGTGGGGTCGGAGTTCGACGAGAAGGTGAACTATCAGCGCGCCCTGGAAGGCGAACTGGAGCACACCATTGAGACGCTCGGCGTGGTGCGGTCGGCGCGTGTGCATGTGGTGGTGCCAGAGCAGTCGCTCTTTGCCGCAGAGCAGCGCGCGGCCAAGGCGTCCGTCGTGCTGAAGCTGCGGACATCATCTCTGCCGGATGATCAGGCGGACGCGATCCGCAACCTGGTGGCGGGAGCGGTGGACACGCTGCGGCCGGAGCAGGTGACGCTGGTGGACGCGGATGGGCGCGTGAGCTTTGCCCCTCGCACACAAGGCGCAGAGGCGATGGACGAGGAGCAGGCGTTGCAGCAGAAGCTGATCTCCGTGCTGGAGCCGGTCGCAGGGCGCGACAACGTGCGGGCGACCGTGACGGTGAGCTACGACCAGGGCAGCGAGGAGCAGACCGACGAGGTCTACGACCCGGCCAACACCGCGACGGTGAGCATGGAGAGGTCGGAGCAGACGATGAGCCCGGGAGCGGGAAAAGCCATCGGAGCGCCGGGCACCGCGAGCAACACACCAGGGGCTGCGGCTGCGGGCAGCGTTCAACAGGCAGCCCAAACAGCAATCCAGACGGTCGCCGCCCAAAAAGGCAAGCCGGACGTGACCGCTCCCGCCGCTGTCCCTCCGCTGAAGGTCGGCGCATCTGCGGCTGCCACAGCTGCGCAACAGGCCGCGCTGCCGCTCTATCCGCAGATTTCCCCGCAAGCGCAGAGCGTGAAGGAAGAGAGCAGCACGTATGCGGTGACGCGCCGCCTGCGCCACTCCGAGCAGGGGCCAGGACGTGTGCGCCGGGTGACGGCGGCGGTGGTGATCAATGATCGTGCGACGCAGCAGGGCAATGCGAAGCAGCCGACCACACTCTGGAAGCCGCGGACGCCGGATGAGATGCGGCGCATGGAGCAACTGGCCCAGGCCGCTGTTGGGTTCGACCAGCAGCGCGGGGACCAGGTGGTGATGGAGAATGTAGCGTTCTCCGGCAATGGCGACGTGGCGCATCCCGTGGCGATGGAGAAGTTGATGAATGAGGCGGACAGCGTCCTGAACGCTCAGCCCGGCTTGCTGCATGCGGTGCTGGTCGGCGGAAGCATTCTTCTGCTTCTCGTCTTCGTGGTGCGTCCTGCGGCGAATCAGATGACGGCTGTGTTGACGCAGCCGATCCTGATGGCAGCGCCGACCCATGGCCAGACGGACGCGGCCGCGCGCGCCAGCAGTCCTGCTGGACGAAAGCCCGAAGCGGCCCCGGTGAATGGCTCTTTCCCCGGGCTGGAGGTGCTCGGCGCAAAGCCGTTCGAGCGGCCCAAGCATGCCCAGGCCGTGTTCGACCACATATCAAGCCATATCCAGGCAGGCCCGGCACAGAGCACGCGCCTGCTCGAAACCTGGATCGGCACCGGCGATGAGTAGTCGCTGAGGCAATCAGAAAAATCAAGCGTTGTTCGAGGAGCGAATCAAGATGGCATCCCCAAGCCAGGACATGGAGGCGTCGGTAGCGGTGCATGGCGAAGGAGCGCACCTGTTGCCGGTGCCTGCGGATATGCATACGGCGAACATACCGGGCATTCGCAAAGCGGCCATTCTGATGATTTCGCTGGGAGACGAGCTGGCGAAGACCCTGGTGCAGAGCTTGACGGAGCTGGACGTCCAGCGCCTGACGGAGGAGATCGCCTCCATCAAACAGGTGCCTCCCGACCTGATCCTGCAAGTGATGCATGAGTTCTACACCCTGCTGGAGACACAGCAGTTTATGCTGCGCGGCGGCATCGATTACGCCACCAAGCTGCTGGTGGACTCCTTCGGCCAGAAACGGGCAGAAGGCATGCTGCACCAGGTGAAGCAGGCGCAGGAGGCTACTCACGGCGACCTGGCCATGCTGCAGAAGATGGACCCCGTGCAGGTGAGCAAATTCCTGGAGGGAGAGCATCCGCAGACCGTGGCTCTGGTGCTCGCGCACCTTGACCCGAAGAAGGCGTCCATTGCCCTGATGAGCCTGGGCGAGGCGCAGCGGGTTGCCGCCGTCCACCGGCTGGCGGAGATGCGGCAGTTCTCCCCGGAGATGGCGCAGAAGGTGGCTCTCAGCCTCTATCGCAAGATGGAGACGGTGGCGGGGAACGGGCGGAAGTCCTACTCCGGCTACAAGGGGGTCGCGGACCTGCTGAACCGGCTGGATCTGGCATCGAGCAAGACGATTCTGGAGGAGATCGAGAAGAAGGAGCCAAAGGTGGCTATCGGCATCCGCGACCTGATGTTCACGTTCGAGGATCTGGTGACTGTTCCGGCGGCGAGCATCCGCGAGTTCGTCAGCGCGACGGACAAGCGCGTTCTGGCGCTCGCTCTGAAGGGTGCGAAGGAGGATGTGAAGGCGCACCTCTTCACGGCCATGAGTTCGCGCGCAGTGGAGATGCTGCGCGAGGACATGGAGGCCATGGGGCCGGTTCGCGGCAGGGACGTCTCGGCCGCGCAGCAGGAGCTGCTGGCTCTGGCCCGCAAGCTGGAGGCCGAGGGGAAGATCATTCTGAAGGCGGAGGCGGACGATGATTTCACGATCTAGCTTTGCGGGAATTCCGCGGCCCAGCCTGGCTGGAGTGGCGACGGAGCGGCAGCCAGCCGCGAATGCATGGACGGGCAGTGCCATTTCTCTTCCGGCGCACTTTGCCGATGCCGACGAAGGGGCGGATGCTGGCGGCCCGGGCGGTTTGGGCGGCCAGAGTGGCCAGGGCAGCTCGGGGGAAAGCGATGCGTCGCCTGCGGTCGAGTTGCTGGAGTTCCGTTCGCTGGAG
>JAJZHR010000406.1 GCA_021810815.1 Acidobacteriota bacterium
AGGACGACGAGGTGGGCGTTGGCCTGGAAGGTGGGTATGCTCCCCTGGCCGGTGCTGTTTTGCTGGGCCTGCTGCTGCTGGAGCAACTGCGCCGGGGTGAGGGTTTCGGGCTGGGTTTGGGGCTGGCTTTGCGGAGTGGCGGGATCGGGGGGCTGCGGAGTCGTCTGCGCGGCGCACAAGGTTGCGCTGAGGGCGAACAGGAGGATCGCGCATTGAAGTCCGACTTGCAGTGGCGGCCGCATTTCCCTCATTCCGTGGGCTGTCTAGAACATACTCGTTTGGATGGCATCGCCCTGTCACTTTTTTGACTGAGGAAGTGGAGAACTGTGGGCGGCAATGTCCTTCAAGCTTGCGGTGGATAGTTCGATGGTGCCGACGCGCTCGGTGGCGATGTCGCGCACGCCGATACGCATGAAGTAGATGCCTTTGACAGGGACGGGGACGATCTGGGACATGCTGATCTCGGGATTTGGAGGGCTGCCGGCGTGGTTTGCAGGGAAGGTGCCATTCACTACCTCGTCTGTCGCATCCACTATCTGGCCGCTCTGATCGTAGACGGCAGCGACGAACTCCGCAGTGTACCTGCGGCTGCCGTCCTGATTCGTGGTGAAGCTCAGGTCGCGCGCGTGCACGGAATAATTCACTTGATAGGCGAGACAGGGGAACTTCATCAGAGCATGGTTGATCTGGTTGCCCCTTGGGAGGGAAGTAGACGAGATCTTTTGGGGGATGGAGGCCACCTTGGCGGCGAAGAGGAGTTGGCTGACAGGAAGGGAATATGGGCTCATTGCCTTCTGCATCGGCGTGCGGGGGAGAGTGGGGGACTTGGCTTTATAGGGAAGGGGAAGCACCCTGCGATGCGAATCATCGCTGCTGCCATCCGAGTGATGCATCAGGGCGAAATACCCTGGCCGATAGCCCAGTTCGCAGCCCGTCCGATCCACCTTGATTTTCAAGGTGCGATAGAGGCCATTCCAGTTCTGGTCCTTTGGAATGTATGAGATGGTGTAGAAGTTTGAGCCAGCTCCGACAACCTCTGCTACGGCACGGTCGAGGCCCTGATTGTCCTCGAAGGCTCTTCCGCCGCTCACCGCAGCCAAGCGGGACATTGTCTTAGCCGTATCCGGATAGGCCTGTTTGCTGTTCGGATCCACTAGATAGAATGCGGTGTGATTCAGGTTGGGATTTGTAAAGCCCGGGAGGTTTATCAAAGGCCGCGCATCCACCGGATAGAAAACCGTTCGGCCGAGCGTCAGCAGGTCGTAGGTTCCAGTTTTCGAGACGACAGAGGTTGTGATGTCAGGGAACGGGTTGCCGATGCGTATGCCGTCGCTGAGGTCGATGAGCATGTTTCCGGTGAGCCAAATCAGGTTCACGCGACCGCGCACGTCGCCCAGGTAGCTGGATATCTGCTGCAAGGACTGATCGACGAGGATGGCGCGCACATCGGGCGGAATTGACGGCCCATAGGGAGCGGGCAGGCTGGCAGCGCCGTCTCTGAGGAATCCGGCGAGGGCATCCGGATCCTTGCTGAATCCCTGCAGCAGATGCAGGCGCGAGCCCAGGAAGAAGACCGCGAACGGCATTCCTGGAGGCACGGACTTAAGGCGTTTGAGCGCCTCTTTCTGGAAGTAAAACGGATCCCGTGTGGATGTGTTGAGCGAGTCCAGCAGGAGAATATTGACAGCACTGTTCCGGGGGACGAAGTGGTAATCGGTGAAGGTGTTGGGAGCTGGGGCGGGCTGCGGTGCTTCGTCTTCCGTGGCTGGCGGCAAAGGGTCGGCGGGCGTGTGCTCTTGCAGAGTTGAGATGGTTTGCTGCTGGTCGTCTTCCAGCAGGGTGAAGTCCGAAGCCTTCAGCCCGTGGATGGGATGGCCCTGGGCATCTTCGACCGTGACATCCAGCGCCACCTGATTCAGCTTCTGCTTCGCGCGCAACTGGCGGGCGGTCAGGTTCTCGGTCTGCTTCGGGGTGGGAGGAGGCTGCGCCGTTGGAGAGGGTGCTGTCGTCTGCGCGGCTGCAAGGCTGGACAAGCCAGCAGCGGCGAGCAGCAGGGCAATGGCGCGCAGGTGAGCAAAACAGGTGCTCGCGGGCTGACGCGCTCCATTTTGTTCGCAGAACGCAGGTGCAATCACTCGGTCGCCTCGCGATGCAGCTTACCTCAAGGAGACACGGCTGGTCGAGATGGCAAGTGACGAGGGCGTGGCTCGACTCAGGAGCGGGTCTCGGTTTTCTCCTGCGCTTGCAGCATTCGCAGCAGCGCCTCAGGGTAAGGGGAGCGGAGCACTCCAAGCTCGGTGATGATGGCGGTGACGTATTTCGCCGGGGTGACGTCGAAGGCTGGATTCTGAATGCCTGCTCCGTGGGGGGTGAGCTGCTTGCCGTTGAAGTGGGTGACTTCGCGGGCGTCTCTCTGCTCAATGGGGATGCCGTCGCCGGTGGCGGTGGCGAGGTCGATGGTGGCCCAGGGAGCGGCGACGTAGAAGGGGATGCCGTGCTCCTTTGCGAGCACAGCGACGCCGTAGGTGCCTATTTTGTTGGCGACGTCGCCGTTGGCGGCGATGCGGTCCGCGCCCACGATGACGGCCTGAATCTTTCCCTGGCGCATGAGGCTGGCGGACATGTTGTCGCAGAGGACGGTGGTGGGGATGTTGTCCTGCAGCAGCTCCCACGCGGTGAGGCGAGCGCCCTGCAGGTAGGGCCGCGTCTCGTCGGCGAAGACGCTGATGTTGTGCCCCTGCTCGACGGCGGCGCGGATGACACCGAGGGCTGTTCCGTAGCCGCAGGTGGCGAGCGCTCCGGCGTTGCAGTGCGTCAGCACGATGCCCTCCATGGGCAGCAGCGGGGCTCCGTGCGCTCCCATCTGCTTGCAGGCGGCGATGTCTTCGTCGTACATGCGGCGGGCTTCGGAGATGAGCGCGGTCTGGATGCTGTCGAGGGTGGATGCGGGATCGGCTGCGAGCTGCTCGAACAGGAGGCGCATGCGCTCGATGGCCCAGAAGAGATTGACGGCGGTGGGGCGCGTGGCGGCAAGGGTTTCGCAGATGACGGCGAACTCGGGCCGAAGCTGCTGGATGGTGGCGGCCTTGCTGGTCTTGACGCCGATGGCAACGCCCATGGCTGCGGAGACGCCGATGGCCGGGGCCCCGCGCACGATCATGTCGCGGATGACGGTGGCGACCTCCTGGTAGGTGGTGGCGAGGACGTAGATTTCTTCAAGCGGGAGGCGCGTCTGGTCAAGGAAGCGGACGCCGCCGTTGGTCCATTCGAGT
>JAJZHR010000407.1 GCA_021810815.1 Acidobacteriota bacterium
GGTGTTGCTGGCCGCGTTCGTGGTGCCGGGAGGCGCGCCGATTGGCGGCTGGACGGCGTATCCACCGCTGTCGGAGAGCCCGCTCGCGGGACCGGGACAGGGGCTCGGCATGGACCTGTGGCTGGCGAGCCTCACGCTGTTCTGCATAGCAGGAACGCTGGGCGCGGTGGTGACGCTGACCACGATCGTGAAGCGGCGCTGCGACGGCATGAGCTGGGAGCGGCTGCCGCTGACGGTGTGGGGATGGTTTACCGCTGCGCTGCTGAGTGTGCCTGCGTTCAGCGTACTGCTGGCCGCGCTGCTGCTGCTGTTCTGCGACCGGCATCTGCACAGCGGGTTCTTTGTGCCGTCGCAGGAGTGGATGAACGGCGTGATGATCGAGCACCACGGCGATGGGTCGCCGCTGCTGTGGCTGCACCTGTTCTGGTTCTTCGGACACCCGGAGGTGTACATCGCGATTCTGCCGGGGATGGGGCTGGTCTCGATGGTGATTGCCAACTTTGCGCGACGCCGCGTGTTTGCGTACCGGTTGATGATTGCGACGACGTTGCTGATCGGGCTGCTGGGGATTCTGGTGTGGGGACACCATATGTTTGTAGCGGGGCTGAACCCGTTTGCAGGCACGGTGTTCAGCGTGTCGTCGCTGGCGATTGCGCTGCCGGCGTCGGCGAAGGTGCTGAGCTGGCTGGCGACGGCGTGGGGCTCAAGCCGGCGTGGCGAACGCATGGCGACGCCGATGCTGTATGCGCTGGGCTTCGTGTCCTTCTTCATTGCAGGCGGGCTGACCGGGCCGATGCTTGCGCAGCCGATTCTCGACGAGTACCTGCACAATACGTTCTTCGTGATCGCACACTTTCACCTCATCATGTCGATGGCGGCGATCTTCGGGTTGTTCTGCGCGCTGTACTACTGGTATCCGCTGGTGTTTCGGCGGCGGCTGTCGGAGCGGCTGGGGCGGTGGCACTTCTGGCTGACGCTGCTGGGGGCCTATGGCACGTTTCTGCCGATGTACATCACGGGCCTGGCCGGCGAGCCGCGCCACTACGCGCAGTTGAACGGCATCGCAGGGCCGGGGGCGCGGCTGCTGGCGCTGACGATGCCGCTGCAACGACACATCACGGTTTCCGCGTTCCTGCTTGCGGCGTCGCAACTGCTGTTCGTCTGGAATGTGATGACGACTGCGCGCGGACCCCGGCTGACGGAGGAGAATCCGTGGCGGGCGACCACGCTGGAGTGGGCTCCCGACGCGATGGACGAGGACGAAGAGCTGCCCAGGCCGCGCGTGTATCGCGAACCGTGCTGCTATGAACAGGACAGCGAGGGATTTTTACCGCAGTGGGCGGAAGAGATTCCGTTGCGCGAGGAAGCGGAGTAATCTTAAAGACGCCGGACGCCAGCCGTCCTGTCAGAAACAAGCTGCGGAGCGCCTATGCCGACCATCCTGACACCAGCCGAGAGAGAACGCGCGCGCGAGCGTCCGCACGACGGCGACGAAGGCACGGGCAGCGGCACAGGCAACGGTCAACGACCACCCGTCGACAAACGCACCGGCGGCAACGGCGATGGAGACAACTGGAACAACCGTCCGCAGGGACATCGCGGGCCGCGCGAGAGACTTTCGGCGGCGCGCATCGGGCTGTTCTTTGCGCTGGGCGGCGACCTGATGTTCTTCGTCGCGCTGGTCAGCATCTTCTTTGTGAACAAGCAGAGCGGACACTTTGACGCCTACAGCCACTACATCAACGAGTGGCTGCCGACGGCGATTCCGTCGATCCTGTGGCTGAACACGGCGGTGCTGCTGCTCAGTTCTGTGTCCGCAGAGATTGCGCGGCAGGGCATGTTCGACGAGCGCAGGACGATGGACGAGTGGTTCGGACTGGGGCGGCCGGTGTCGAACCGTGCGAGCGCGTGGCTGGGAGTGACGCTGGTGCTGGGCGGGTTGTTTCTCGCCGGGCAGTGGGTGGCGTGGCAGCAGCTCGCGGCGCAGCATGTGTTCTTCCGGTCCAGCATGAGCAGCCACTTCTTCTACCTGATTACGGTGACGCACGCGGTGCATCTGTTCCTGGGCATCGGAGCGCTGGTGGGCGCACTGCTGGTGCTGTGGCGGTCGCGGTCGATGATGACGCGGCAGGTGCTGGTGGACGGCACGGTGTGGTACTGGCACGTGATGGGCGTGCTGTGGATCTTCCTCTTTGTGCTGCTGGAGTACGGACAGTGAAGGCCTTCTCGCGTGCGATGCTGCTGCGCTGGCTGACGCTGAGCGGGCTGGTGCTGCTGATCTTCAGCGTGCAGGCGCTGGGGCAGGGCTGCTCGCAGTGTTTGGACTCGACGCGCGCGACGCCACCCGCCGTGCAGGCGGCGTACCGGCACGCGATCTTTCTGCTGGGCGGCGCGGGCGCGATGCTGTTTGCAGGTGGGTTGCTGGTGCTGCGGCGCAATCGCTGAGGCGGCTACGGCTTGAGCACAATCTTCATGGAGTCGGGCTGCGGGTTCGAGGCGAGGTGGACAGCCTCGGCGGCCTCGGCGAGCGTGAAGCGGTGCGAGATGAGCCTGGTGAGGTCGAGCTTGCCGGAGCGGTAGCCCTCGAAGACGAGGTCGATGCCCTCCTGCTGGATGGCGACCGATGCGGAGTAGGAGCCCATGAGCGTCTTCTCGTCCATGCAGACGGCGGCGGGGTCGAACGGCGCGGTGCCGTGCTGCGTGCTGGCGAAGAGCATGACGCGGCCGCCGGGGCGGATGGCATTCATTGCGGTGGCGATGAGCGCGTCGGCGCCGACGGCGACCAGAGCGACATCCGCACCGCGGCCTTCGGTAGCGGCCTTGCAGGCGGCGACGACGTCACCGCGTGCATCGAGCGGGTGATGCAGGCCGAACTGCGCGGCGATGGCGTGGCGCTCCGGGTACATGTCGCTGGTCAGAACGGTCGCGCCGGTCTGGGCAGCGAGCGCCGCCAGCAGGATGCCGATGCTTCCCTGCCCGATGACGAGCACGGTCTCATCGGGCTGCAGGGCGAGCAGCTTGATGGCCTTGAAGCAGGTGTTGACCGGCTCGATGAATGCCGCCTGCTCAAACGGGATGTCGTCGGGAATATGGATGAGGCCGGCGGGCGTGATGCCGTCGCCGACGATCCAGTCCATCACGCGGATGTACTGCGCGAAGCCGCCGCCTGCGGCTTCGCCGACGCCTGCCGTGGTGCCGACCTTCTTGTACGTCTCGCACTGCGCGAAGGTCTGTTTGCGGCAGTAGAAGCAGGTGCCAC
>JAJZHR010000408.1 GCA_021810815.1 Acidobacteriota bacterium
ATCTGCAGCACCAGGCCGTCGCCGGAGTAGTTGAAATCCTTGAAGACGGCCTTGAGCCCCTCGGCCGTGACCGACTCTACACCCACGAGAGCGCCCCGGATGTGCGCCTTCTTCATCGCGTCCAGATACTCTCCGTCTTCGCCGGCCTCCATCGTGATCTGCGTGAAGAAGTTCATGTCGTCCGGCAGCCTGGCCAGATATTCCATCAGGGTGAAGCGTTCGGCGCGGATTTGCTCCAGCTCCGCCAGCTTCTCCATGTTGTTCTGCTCCCGCGCCTGGCGAAGGTTCGTCAAGGTGACGGGATAGAAGTTGTCGTCCGCCAGCGCAATGAAGCGAAAACCGATCCGGCGCAGCTCCACGATCTCCTGAATCACGCTTTCAACGCCGCGCTGCCGCGGTTTCTGGCCGTCGGTGCGCCACACGGAGCAGAAGGAGCAGTGCTTCGGACATCCCCGGATGGTCTGCACCGAGGCCCACATATATTTGTCTTTCGGAAGCAGGTCCCAGCGCGCGGGAAGGAATTTGTCCGCGTCGATTCTGCCGCCCTCATAGACTTTTTGCCCTGATCCGCTGGAGCAGCCGCGCAGCGCCTCTCCCCAGGCGATGTCGCCGTCGCCGCGCACCACGGCGTCCGCCGCGCCGTATTGAAATGGCTCGTCGGGGTAGAGGGTTGGGTGGATTCCGCCGAAGATCACGGTCGCGCCGCGCTCCTTTGCCATCCGGCCGACCTCGTAGCCGCGCAGGGCGTTGCCGGTGTGGATGCCGATGCCGACCATGTCGCCCGGATGGATGCTCTCCGGAACAAGATGCTCCAGCGTCTCATCGACGATCACTGGCTCGTCGAAGGATTTCGGAGTTGCTGCGGCGATTACGTATAGCCAGCGCGGTGTGATGACTGCTGTGCCGAATGAGCTGTCGCTTGGATTGACGAGGTGCACGGCCATAGGAAACAGAACCCTTCATGGACAGTTGCAGCCGATTTGTCGAAGACGAAAATCGCGTGCGATGGAAGCATACTCCAGAGAGCGACAGTTGTTCGATGCAGGAGCGGCTTGCGGGGCAGCCTGGGGAAAGCGCAGCTCCCGATTACACTGGATAGAATGTCCTCGCGCCTGCCCCAATCAGCTTCACGCCTCGACGCCGCCGCGTGGCTGCGCAAATTGCCCAAAGCGGAGCTGCATCTCCACCTGGAAGGCACCATCGAGCCGCAGACCCTGGTGGAGTTGAGCCAGCGGCATGACGCCGAGCCGCTGACGCTGGAAGCTGCGCGCGCCCTCTACACCTATGCCAACTTCGATGGCTTCATGCAGTCCTTCAAGGCGGTCAGCCAGCGGCTGCAGGGGCCTGAAGACTACGAACTCATCACCTACAACATGCTCCGCTCGCTGGCTGCGCAGGGCATCCAGCACGCTGAGGCCTACATCTCCTTCGGCATCATCCACTATTGGAAGCGGCAGCAGGTCGATCCCTACTTCGAGGCTGCCGAGAGTGGCAGGGTGCGCGGCGAGCGCGACTTCGGCGTTTCGCTGCTGTGGCTGATCGATGCCGTCCGCCACTTCGGAGCCGAGGAGGGAGCCAGGGTCTTCCGCAAGGCGGCCGATCTGCGGAAGCAGTACCCCAGCATTGTCGGCATCGGCATTGGCGGCGACGAGGCGCGCGGAAGCGCCGACCTGTTCCGCGATTCGTACCAGGAGGCGAAGGACAACGGACTGCGCCTGACCGCGCACGCAGGCGAAACCATTGGGCCGGAGAGCATCTGGGCCGCCCTCAACATCGGCGCCGAGCGCATCGGCCACGGCCTGGCAGCGCAGCACGACCGGGAATTGATGGATGTTCTGGTGCAGCGGCAGATTCCGGTCGAGATCAACATCACCAGCAACCTTCGCACCGGATGCTGCCCAAGCCTGGATCTGCACCCGGTGCGCGACTACTTCGAGCGCGGCATGATGGTCACGCTCAACTCCGACGATCCACCCATGTTTGGCAGCGATCTCGCCGCGGAGTATCTGCTGGCGCACGAGAAATTCGGCTTCACCCTGGAGCAGATGCGCGAACTCGCGGCCAACTCGGTCGAGGCCAGCTTCCTGCAGCCGGAGCGTAAACTTAAGCTGCTGCGCAGCGTCGAATTATATGGCTGGTAGGCCTCGGACGCGGCGTGTGCGTCGGCCGCGAAGTAAGAAATGCGAGTTGCAGCGCGGGGCATGACGAGAATAAATCGTTTGCCGATAAAATAAGGCAGCGGGCAACAGAGTTGCGAACCACAGCAGTACACAACTGCCGCAATCCTGTCTCGACAGCGAACGGCGGAAATGGATAGTCTGCCCCTGAGGGTGCGGCAACGGCGTGGCGGCAAATGCCATCTATTGTGTGGGCAGCACATCTCTGTGGGGCAGCACATCGAAACGGCTGGGCCGGAAGAGGGTTGAGATGGACGACAGGCAGGCATCGCAGGAAGAAGCAAACAAGCTGAAGACGATTGGCTGGGTGTCCCTCGGCCTTGGGACGCTCGCTCTTGGCGTCTATATCGGTCGCGAAATCCGCTGCCGCTACAGGTTCAAGCGGCGCACCCCCTACGACTATTATTCCCACTCCGGCGACCGCCCGCAGGATGTGGAATACGGCATGGGAATCTAGGTTGATTATCGGCGTTCAGATGGGCTATTGGTCCCCTGGCGCAAGAGACAAAAAAGTCCCAGAGGATTGATCCTCTGGGACTTTTCGCATTCAGGAACAACGCGATGGCGGCTTACTGCTGCGCCAACTGCCGCAGCACGTATTGCAGAATGCCGCCGTGCTGGTAGTAGAGGATCTCCTGCGGGGTGTCGATGCGGACCGTGGCAGGGAACTCCTTCACCGATCCGTCGGCGGCGGTTGCGCGGACGGCCAGCTTCTTGCCATCGGCGAATTTGCCGTCCAGCATGGCCTTCAGGCCCGGGACATCGAAGGTTTCTTCGCCAGTCAGACCGAGGCTTTCAGCGTTCTGCCCCGCCTCGAACTGTAGCGGCAGAATGCCCATCCCGACCAGGTTCGACCGATGGATGCGCTCGTAGCTCTCCGCGACGACGACGCGAATCCCCAGCAGGCGCGGTCCCTTTGCCGCCCAGTCGCGCGAGGAGCCTGAGCCGTACTCCTTGCCCGCCAGGATGACGAGAGGCGTTCCGCGTTCCGCGTAGATGACCGACGCGTCGTAGATGCTCATGCCATCGCCCTCGGGCAGCAGCCGCGTGACGCCGCCTTCGGTTCCCGGAGCGAGC
>JAJZHR010000409.1 GCA_021810815.1 Acidobacteriota bacterium
TAGATGTCGCCGGCTTCGGTTGCGGGCCGATAGACGTCCTGCCAAACGGCGTCGTCGGCATGGGTGGTCATGGACTTGTAGAAAGCGCTCGGCGTGAGCGCCAGGACCACGGCCACCATTCCATCGAAGTCAAAACCCATCATCGCCCCGCCAGCAAGCGCGGAGAACGTGGAGCGAACCTTGCCTTGCCCGATCAGTCCCTTGACGACAGAAAGTGGACAGTGGGGCGTTCTTTTCTCCATGTGATTATAACCTACTTGGTTAGTTTAGGGGGCGCATCATTTTACTGGAGTGGGAGGCCGTTGAGGTTGGCGAGGCGGCCCACGGGGTATTGGCCTGTTTTGTTGGCTGCGCCCCAGGGGGAGCGGTCGTAGAAGAAGGCCAGGCGGGCGTCGGGGCTGGCGGCGAATTTGGGGTCGCTGGCCAGTTTGGCTTCGAACTCGGATTTTAGTTTGGGGTCTTCGGACATCATCTGGCGGGCTAGCTTCTCGACGACGTAGGCTTCGCCGTACTCCTTCTGCTCGAAGATGCTGTCAAAGAATCCCCAAGCCATGGCGGAGTCTGCGCCTGCCGGCTCCAGCCACTCGATGGCAACTTTCGAGAGGCGCTGATTGAGAGGGACGACGGCGGAGCCTGCGGGGAAGGTGGCCTGCTCGGTGGCCAGGGTGCATTGGCCGAATTTGCCGGGGTTGCGGGCGGCTTCGCCGTTGAAAAGCGGATGATGCCCCTCGAACGGAGGCTCCTGCCAGACCATGCCGGAGCAGTGGTAGGTCTGGACAGAGCCAGTCCATGCGTCGGTGGTGCGCTGCATGACGACCTGATGGTCCGCGAGCACCTGGATGATGCGCGTCCACTGCGCGGGGATGATGTAGGCGGCGGGGGGGGATGCTGCGGCGGTGACTTTGAAGCCGGTCTGGAAGGGAAGCGAGTGGTTCCAGATTTCGTGCGTGTAGTCCACCCAGGTGCTGCCCGAGACTTCGCTCTTTTGCAGGGTGTACTTGTAGCCGCGGAAGTTGAAGGGTGTGGTCTGGCCGCCCCAGCCTAGATTGAGCGGGAAGTCGGCAGATGGGTGAGCGCCGATGGCCTGTGATCCCAGAGAGGCGGCCTCTGCGTCGTCGGCCTTGTTGAGGGCGATGAGCTTGTCGGCATCGCGGTTGACCAGATCCAGGAGGCCGGCCAGGATCTGGTAGTTTCCGGTGACGCGGGTCTTGTAGTTCTTCAGCATGTGCATCTCGACCAGCATGCCGGGGCGGTTCTCCAGGATCATGTAGCCGGTGGAGAAGCGGGGCGGGTCGTCGTTGAAGCCGAGGCCTTTGGCAGGATCGTTGTCATCGACCAGGTTGATGTAGGTGGGAGAGGCGAGGTGGCCGTGGTCGTCCACGTACTTCTCCAGCGTGGGCGTGACGGTCTTGTCGATCCATGCGGCGGTGGCGGGGGCGACGTTGGGGCCGTCGTCGATGGTGAAGGTGACGTCGTACTGGTAGTCCGCGCCATCGGTGACGTGGTCGTCGACGAAGAAGTCCGGCAGCCAGTGGTGGAACATGGCCATGAAGGCGACGGTTTCAGGCGTCTGCGCCTTCAGGTAGTCGCGGTTCAGGTTGAGGTTGGTGCCGTTGGCGCGCCAGCCTTCCAGGGCGGGGCCGTTCTGGTTGATGCGGTTGTAGGCGCTGCGATTCTCGTGTCCGTCGGCGTTGTAGATGGGGATGAAGATGAAGACGGCGCGGCCCAGAAGGCTGGCCTGCGATTTCGTGATGACCATGTCGCGCAACAGGGCGAGGCAGGAGTCCTTGCCGTCCATTTCGCCGGCGTGGATGGAGTTCTGGACGAGGATGATGGGGCGGTTGGCGGCGTGGAGCTTTGCGGGGTCGAAGACGCCATCCTTCGACGCGATGACGATGTCGAGTTCGCGGCCCTCGCCGGTCTTGCCGAAGGGCTCGATCCTGACCTGCTGCGGCGCGGCGGCCTGGATGCGGCGGAGGTAGGCCATGGTCTCGGCATAGTCCGGGGTGGTGGTGTAGCAGGAGACTTCAGACGGTGTGGCCCACTTGCCAGCGGGAGCAGTGGTGGCGCAGGCGCCGGGCGTGGCTTTGACGGGGTGCAGGCTGGGGTCGGCTACGGTCTGAGCGGGGAGGTGCGTGCATGCCAGTGCAAGTGCGAAAGCGGCGGAGCAGGAGAGGATGACGGCTCTCTGCCGGGAAGGGAGGTTCTTCATGCTGGTGCATACCTCGCGATATTTTCTTTGAGGGCCCGGACTTCAATTCCACTTTCTGCTTCTGGGAAGGCGGAAAGGAACCAGCTTTGAGCTTTGAGCTGCGAGCTTTGAGCGAAGCTGTCGCATTTGCCGTGGCCGATCCGGGTTGCAACGCTCCGCAGCATCGGCTGGCAATAGGTCTGTGCTTCAGGTGATGTCTTCGGTGTCGTAGATGGGCATCCTGCGCTTCAGGCCGGTGCCGAGAGGCTCCTCTGCGACCAGACTTTTGACGACAGAGTCAATGTCGGTCTCCGCATCTACGGTGGCGGTCATCTTGGACAGGTCAGTGGGTGTACCAATGGGCACCAGCAGCACGATTGCCTGGGCTACGGCGACGCCGTCCTGGTTGAGCCCCTCGGGCGTCTTGGCCTTGATGCCGACGTCTCCGGGCCGGAGCTGGAGCAGGTCTGCGACGCGCTGGCGCAGTTCTCCGGCGATGGGCACGATCTTTGGAGCGGCCAGCACCAGCACGGTGTCGATATTGGCGATGCGGTAGCCGGCGGTGGCGACCTCTTCGAGCGCGGTCTTGAGGAAGATGGAGGAGTCGGCGTTCTTCCAGCGCGGGTCGCCGGGAGGGAAGAACGTGCCGATATCGCCGGCGGAGACCGCGCCAAGAAGAGCGTCGGTGATGGCGTGGAGCAGGACGTCGCCATCGGAGTGGCCAGCGAGCCCCTCGGGATGGTCGATGGCGAGGCCGCCGATGACCAGTGGGACGCCCGGTTTGAATGCATGGGAGTCGTAGCCTAAGCCGATTCTCATAATAGATAGCTCTCTCGCCCGGTGGAAAGGCTTAACACAGATCTGGCCGGGATTAAATTAAACAGATAACGATCTGATCTTCTTCCTGTTGTTGTCGAGCACTAGCCGCCTCACTTTGGGCGCAGGGCCGAAATTCACGAGCAAAGCAACTTCGATCATTGTCGAACGTAGATAGTTCATGGTCTGCGATTCGTGCGCTTTGTTCAATTGCTCGCAAGTCTTGATTTCGACCATGATCTTC
>JAJZHR010000410.1 GCA_021810815.1 Acidobacteriota bacterium
ATGCTCTATTCGGCCGACGATCACAACCTGCTGCTCTCGATGCGCCACCAGAACTGGATCATCAAGATCGAATATCTCGACGGGCAGGGTTCAGGCAAGATTCTCTGGCATCTCGGCTATCAGGGCGACTTCAAGCTGGTTGGCGCGACGGACCCGACAGACTGGTTCTATGCCCAGCACGGCATGAACTTCTTCACGCCGAACACGACGGGAGTCTTCCGCATTGGCATGATGGATAACGGCAACGACCGCACCTTCCCGCCGCCTGTCGGTCAGGTGCTGTGCTCGCCGGCGGCGCCGTCGTCAGCGACCTGCTACTCCACCATGCCCCTGCTGGAGCTGAACGAGAGCAACATGACGGCGACGATGATTACGCATTATGTTCCGCCCGATACCTACTTCAGCTTCTTTGGGGGCAATGCAGAACTGATGGGGAACAACGACATTGAGGTGAACTTCTGCGCACCACAGGGCGGCGCTATCGTGCAGGAGCTGAATCCGCAGGCCAGCGGCGTCATCTGGCAGGGCACGACGGCCGGGGCCTACCAGTTCCACGTTGACCGCATGCCGAGCCTCTATCCCGGCGTGCAGTGGTAGGGGCAAGGAGACCTGCGAGGAAAGATCAAGCGTATTGATCCAACACGCTGTCTGGAGAGGGTTCGCTGCTTCAGCGCGAAACCCCGGCAGAATCGACCAGACTTCGGATCCACTGGACGGATGCGGCTCGGTGCTGTCTAATCGGCCCATGCCAAAACGCGGTCACCTAAGCCTGCCCCGGCATCGATCATTCATGGCCGCCCTGATGCTTGCGGGGAGCATCGCGATCCAGGCCCAGCCACAAGCAGCCCCACCCGTTGTGGACGACTCGCAGGTGCGGCCGCTCGTCACTCAAGCCGACGTTCGGATCGTTCAACGCGCGCGCGAGGTGCTCAACTCCCCTGACAAGTGGAATCGCGCAGACAATCGTGTCTGCCCGCCAGACGCCAGAACCTTCAGTATGTATTGTGCGCTTGAAAAGGCCACAATCGAAGTTACCGGCAGCTTCAAGCATCGTGGCGCAGCGATGCAGGAATCCCGCTTCGTGATTGATGGCATTGCCCCCAACCGCGGTTATCACCATCGCCTGATGGACTATAACAATGACCCGACTACGACCTTCGCAGACGTTCAACGAGTCTTCCAGTTATTGCAGGATCGCATTGCGAAGCGTCTGGCTGACCAGTCGCAGCCAACCGAATGATTTACCTGCTGCGCTTCCTGGCGGACTTTGGCGCTTCCTTCTTCTCATGCAGCAGCGGAATCGGCCCAATGTCCGGTCCGATGCGCCGCACCAGAGTATCGCGCAGTGCGTAGTGGATGGTTCGCGGTGAGGCGGGCCGTGCAATGCCCGTCTCCGGATCGATTGCCACGTCCTCGCCGCTGGCGATTTTGAAGCTGAAGACAGGCTCGGTCCCACCTTTCTGTCCTGGCTCCGAGCCGATTGTCACTGGCAGGTATCCGGCAACTGGCTTAAGCCGGAACGCGGTCTCGTAGCGGTGATGCTTGACGCTCCAGGTAAAGACGCGAATCTGGTCAAAGTCATACGGCAATCCGGACTGCGGCGTGACCAGGGCCGTCACGTACTCCGGCACCTCGTGGTCAGCGGAGCTTGCGGCCTCATCGCGCACCCTGGCAATGACATAGGCGCCGACGATGCGCTGTCCTTCTGCGTACTGCGCAATCTCGTCGGGCACGTCCACATCCACGCGCCCATTGAGCAGCCAGCCTGTGCGGCCGGCCATGTCGCGCACCAGCCACCAGTCTTCCATGACCACCGGCTGCGTGGCTGTTGCGCTGTCGCCAGGCTTTGCCACCGGCGTGGGAGCCGGCGCTTTAGGAACAGAAGCGCGCTCCAGCATCTGGACCTTTGCTTTCTCTGCGAGCAGATAAAAGCGGTCCGTCTCGCGGCCAGGTTTTGCGTGTAGATACACGTCGTCGCGCAGCGCTGCTGTGGCAACCACGGGGCTGTCGCGGTGCTGGCTCGCGAGGTCGGCGAAGCCCTGATATACGCCGCTGTCAATCACGGCGCGCTCGGGAATCCACCCGATCTCGCCTTTGGCCGTCTGCACTTTCAGGAAGCGCCGTCCGTGCTCGAGCACTTCGAGCGGCTGGCCGTTGGTCACTTCGGCGACCCGGTTGGACACGGCCGCGACGCGATCGCGCAGATACATCTGTCGCGTCCAAACGTAGACGGTGTCGTGGTGTTCCTTGTGAAGACGCCCGCAACCAACGGCGGCCAGCAGCATTGCTGCGGCTATTGCGCATGCGGCCCAGGTTCGAGAAAGTGGGAGCAACCGGGGGGAGTGGCTCGAATTGCGGCTCAACGGCTTCACCGGAACGTCTTGTTTCGAGAATAGCACTCACGCATTCGCGTGCCGTGCGGCGACTCGTTGCGCGCCGTTACCCATGTGCATTCACAAGCCGGATGGTCTCAAGAAATACATCGCCGTCGATCATGAGGCTGTGCGCGCTGATCTTGTCGAGCGTGTCCTGCACCGTGTGGTGATAGCTGTCGTTCGGCCCGTAGTCGAGGTCGATGACGTCAATCGAGGGCACGCCACGCTGCACAAACGGCACATGGTCATCCTCCACCGTTTCTTCCTGCTGGAAGAAGTAGCGCTCGTAGCCGTACTTCCGTGCGGCCTGCCGTACGAGCGCCACCAGCCAATCCGCCGACTGCGACTCCCGCTGAATGTCCAGATCCTTGTCACCAATCATGTCGGCCAGGATAAAGGCCTTGATGTGACCCAGCGTGCCGTCGCGGCCCCACCTGGCTGCCAGATGTCGCGACCCGAACAGCGCATCCGAATTCGACCATTGGGCCTGGAAGGACTCCTCGCCGTCAAAGAAGACGAGCCATACAGAGAAGCCGTCCAGCTTGTGCCCACCGGCCACCTGCGCGTGCAACTGGTCGCCAATCGCCATCAGCAGGCCAACGGTCGCCGCGCCGTCATTGGCTCCGACGAAGTTGATATTGCGCAGTGGGTAGTTGGTCTCATAGTGCGAGGCGAGCACGATTGCGCCGTCCTTCTTGCCGGGATAGCGCACAATGAAGTTGCGCATTCCGACCGGCCCAATCGAGGTGTCCGCAGTGAAAGCGTCCTCTTCCAACTGGTCATGCGCAAAGTGGGTGCGGAGATACTGTTCCGCCTTCCCATGATTCTGGCTCGTCGGCCAGCGCGGTCCGATCGCGACAAACTCCCGCGCG
>JAJZHR010000411.1 GCA_021810815.1 Acidobacteriota bacterium
CAACGGCTACGGCGAGGTCGACGATGTGCGCGCGGCGGTGGACTGGCTGGTCGCTGCGTATGGGCTGCCCGTGCTGTTTGCGGGATTTTCGTTTGGAGCCAATGTGGGTCTGCGCGCATGCTGTGGCGATGCGCGGGTGCGTGGACTGGTGGGGTTGGGGCTTCCGCTGCGTTCGGTGGGGCGGGAGTATGGCTACCGGTTTCTGCCCGCGTGCGGAAGCGTTCCAAAGCTGTTTGTGAGCGGGGACCACGATGTGTTTTGCCCGCAGGGAGTGCTGGAGTCGGTGCTGGTGGAGGCGGCCGAGCCCAAGCGGGTGGTGTGGGTGGAGGGCGCGGACCACTTCTTCGCAGGAACGGATCAGTCGCAGGAGTCGAAGCTGGGCGTGATGGGTGGGGTGGTAAGAACCTGGCTGGCTGACGAGTTCGCGCTGTAGCGGATCGAAGGAGCGGGAAGGATTCTCTGCAGCCAGGCGTACATGAGCTCGGCGACGAGCCGAGGCTGCTCCTCCGCCGGACGGTGGCCGACTGAGGGGAGGGTGATCAACTCCGAGTGCAGGAGGTGGGAACGAAGCTTTGGAGCGGATTGGAGTGGAACGGCACGGTCGCAATCGCCCCAGAGGATGAGGCTGGGCGTGGCGAGAGGCCTGCGCATTGCCTTGCGCAGGCCGGACATGTCCTGGTGCCAGGTGCGGAGCAGACGGAGAAGATGCAGGACGGTTCCTGGGGTGCGGAGGTTGTCGCGATAGGGCTTGAGACGCTGAGGGGTATCGGAGCTTTGCGGGCCGGCCATGCGGCGGAGCCCGATCATCTGGACCCACTCGGGGAACCAGGGCATGATGTAGGCGAAGACCTGGCCGGGCTTGGAAAGGTAGAAGCGGATGAGCGGATCGCCTTCCTTGAAGTAGGGGTGGGCGGGTGAGAGCAGCACGAGGGACCGCACGGCGTCGCGGTGGCGGGCGGCAAGGCTGAGGGCGACGGCTCCGCCGTGGGAATGGCCGAGGACGATGGGCTTATGCAGTTGCAGGACTGCCAGAAAGCGGCGGACGTGCTCGGAGGTGGTGCGAAGACTCGCGTCGATGTCGTCGCGGCGCTCTGAATGTCCGGCGCCGGGGAGGTCGAGAGCAATGACGTGCTGGTCGGGGTGGATCTCTTCGATCAGGGGAATGAAGGTCTCCGCGCAGCCCATGAGGCCGTGCAGCAGAACAAGCGAGGATTGATCCTTCGCCGCCTTTCCCCTTTCGAGGTATGAGAGGCAAAGACCACCCGTGCGAATCTGGCGACGTTCGATCATATAGTACACAGCTACCCTTCCAGACTCTGCGACACAGAAGCCTCGCAACGATGGAAACTGGCGATCTGCCTGATTGGGTCCGAGCAACAGGCGTCAGGTTTCGCCATCCGCGATATGAAGACTACGTGAAAATCAGCCTGGAAAGAAGAGGGAATGCCGACAGCGCCGATACAATAACGGCCCGCTTCCAACCAATACCTGTTAGATGAGATGCGAGACCTTTGGATCCGGCTCCTTATCCTTTGTTGAGGCATCTGTTGAGGGCAACGAAGGACGCGAGAGGCATCATGGGATGCGTCCAAATGAGCCGACAGGTTGGAACCAAGGTATTCTGAAATTCGTATGTGCCTATGATTTAGTACAGTCGGCGGGCAGGAATCTTGCCACCCTCACTCAGTCCAGTGAGTTATGAGCGGTTTCTGACACATTGCATTTGGCAGATGATTTGCATGCATCTACGTGAAAGACGGTATTCTCCCGTGAAGAGCGGCGCTCAAACTCGACTGCTGGCGATCGTGCTTGCGGTGTTTACGCTAGCCGCGCTGGGTTTGGCTATTGCGAACTTCATGCAGGAGAGCGACTACTCCCCTGCAACCGATGGAGCAAGCTGGACGGAGACGACCGGGGGCCTTCAGGCCTATCTGGTACCGCCGGATACTCCTGCGTATCGGGCCGGGGTGCGGCCGGGCGATATTCTGACGTCGGTGAACGATGCACCTACTCCGCGGCTGGCTTCGCTGGAGCACGAGATCTACGCCAGTGGCGTGTGGTCCAAGGTGAGGTATTCCCTGCTGCGCAAGACCAGCGGCGCTGCCAGACTGGTCGAGATTCCAGTGGTGGTCTACCTGGAGCCAACCGACCGGACGGACTGGCAGGTGGAGCGACTGATTGCGCTGGTGTACCTGGCGATAGGCCTGTTCGTTCTGTTTCGACGCTGGACGGCGCCTAAGTCGACACACTTTTTTGTGTTCTGCCTGGTGTCATTCATCCTGTATGCGTTCAAGTACACGGGGATTCTCGACGGTCTCGACATCACGATTCTGACCGGGAACATCATCGCGACGGAGCTACAGCCAGCACTGTTTCTGCACTTCGCAGTCAGCTTTACGGAAGAGCCATCGCGGCGGCGGCGCAAGCTGCTGTATCCGCTGATCTACCTGCCGGGGCTGGTGCTGGGCGTTCTGCGCTACCTATCGTATACCCGTTGGGAATCGACGGGAGCGTTGCAGCTACGACTGAACAAGCTGGACTACGCCTACCTGGCTGCGTTCTATGTGCTTGCGGGGATTGTGTTCTGGGTGAAGTATCGCAAGGAGGAGCAGCCGCTGCAACGGCAGCAGTTGAAGTGGCTCTCGCGCGGAACGGTACTCACGGTAATTCCCTTCACGGCGCTGTATGTGATTCCCTTTCTGTCCGATGCGTATATGCCCAGCGCGCTGACGAGGGTGGCGCTGCTGTCGCTGATCCTGCTGCCCCTGACGTTCAGCTGGGCGATCGTTCGCTACCGGCTGATGGATGTGGACCTGATCTTCAAACGGGGCGCGTCGTATACGCTGGCGACCGCCGCGCTGGTGGGTATTTACTTTGGCGTCGTGGCGCTAAGCGCAGAGATTGTGCACAAGCGGTTCGAGCATTTGGGCGAGTGGGGACTGGTGGCCGCGGTGATTGTGACCGGGCTGGTCTTCGATCCGCTCAAGCGCGTGATCCAGGGACACATGGACAGGGTGTTCGACCAGAAGAGCATCGACTACCGCGAGACACTGGTGGAGTTTGGCAGTGAGTTGAATGCGCAGACGGACCTGCGGACGTTGATGAATTCGATCGTCGAGCGGCTGCCGGAGACGCTGCTGGTCACGCGCGTCGCAGTCTTTCTGGCGCAGGAGGAAAACGCCGGACGCAAGAGCCGGTTCTCGCTCGCGGCTTCTCACGGACTCTCGCTACAGGTGCTGTCGAATG
>JAJZHR010000022.1 GCA_021810815.1 Acidobacteriota bacterium
GACTGATCCGCGGCGGCGTCAGGGCCATGCAAGGCGAAAACACCGCGCCTGGCCGGCACCTGCGCCAGCAGAGCCTCGGCCTGCTCCGAGTGGAAAGGGAAGGAATGCTCGAAGTGGACGCTCTGACTCACCAGATGATTTTAGTCGCGCTGGCGGCGCTGGCTCAGGCCTGCTCCACCAGGACGACGCCAAGGAAGCGCGGTCCGTGGACGCCGCGGATGCGCGTCATCTCAATATCGCTCGTCGCCGATGGCCCTGAAATAAACGTGATCGGCTGCGTAGCCTGAGCCCGGATGCGTTCCACTCCCTCGGGAACCGACTCCACCACCTGGCTGGTGCGGACGACGCAGATGTGGCGATCCGGAACCAGCGTGAGAGCGCGGCGGCCCTGGCCGGCGGAGTGCTCCAGGATGATCGTCCCCGTCTGCGCGATGCCAGCGCTGACCGTGGTGATGACCGTCTTGATCCCGTCGAGGGCTTCGTGGCCGAGCTGCTCGCCGTTGGCATCCTGATCGCGCAGTATCTCCACTCCCTGCGGCAGCCACTCGCTCGGAAAACCCTCGGGCACCATCGCCCTGCGCTCGCTCGCAGCAGCAAGCAGCCCTGCAATCGCCTGCGCCACGCCATCGCTGGTGGCGCGAACCACCTCGGCGTCGTAGTCCACCAGACGCTCAGTGAACAGATGCAGCAGATGGTCTGCGTCGGCAGCGGCCCCGCGCGAGTAGCTCCTCGGGATGCGCTGATACTCGGCAGCAAGCTCGGCGTCTGTGGACGCGGGGATGCTCGACTCGGTGAGGCGTTTGCGGATTTGCGCCAGCACGGCGGCGCGCGCGGAAGTGGAATCAGCCATGGCTTGCGCCCTCCTTGGTCTCCGAGGAAGCGGCGCGCCTGGACGCGTCGGAAGCATTTGTGGCGCTGCGGACCGGACCTGCGCCACCGCTCTTTTGCCGCGCCTTTTCATGATCCTTCCACCAATCGCGGAACGAGTGCTTCGGAATCGCCTTCAGATCGCGGAATTTCGTCCATCCGCCAAACATTCCCGGCAGCGGGCCGATCATTCCCTTGCGGACGAAGGGAGCCTGGCCCAGCCGCGCGAGCCGTTGCGCCGCCACGTACACGCTGGTGCTCTGGAAGGCCCTCGATGCGAACTTCATCGCAAGGCTCTCCGGATTCAGAGCGCCTGCCAGCGTGCTCTGGTCCGTGCGCACCACCTTGCCCCGCAGATGGATGAGCAGCTCCGGGATATTGATCTTCACCGGGCAAACCTCGTAGCACGCTCCGCAGAGCGAAGACGCGTAGGGCAGCGAGCGCGAGTGCTCCATCGACTGCAACTGCGGCGAAAGAATCGCTCCGATGGGGCCGGAGTAGATCGACCCGTAGGCGTGGCCGCCGGTCTCGCGATAGACGGGGCAGGCGTTCAGGCACGCTCCGCAGCGGATGCAGTCCAGCGTCTCGCGCTCCAGATCGTTCGCCAGCATCTCCGTCCGGCCGTTGTCGAGCAGCACCACATGGAAGTGCTGAGGTCCGTCGCCCGCGTGGACGCCGGTCCAGATGGAGTTGTACGGGTTCATGCGCTCGCCCGTCGCCGACCGGGGCAGAGTTTGCAGGTAGACTTCAAGATCCTGAAAGCCGGGGATCACCTTCTCGATGCCGACCAGCGTGATGAGCACATCCGGCAGCGTGAGGCACATCCGGCCATTGCCCTCGGACTCCACCACGCAGACGCCGCCCGTGTCCGCGATGGCGAAGTTCGCTCCGCTCAGGCCGATCTCGACGCGGAGGAACTTTTCGCGCAGATAGTGGCGGGCTGCATCGGTCAGGTCGGTGGCCTCGGTTCCAAGGTGGTCGAGGCCCATCTTGTCGAGGAAAATCTCGCGGATCTCGGCGCGGTTCTTGTGCAGCGCGGGAACAACGATGTGCGACGGCTCGTCCGCTCCGAGCTGGATGATCATGTCCGCGAGGTCCGTCTCCACCGGCTCGATCTTCGCCGCTTCCAGAGCTCGATTCAGGCCGATCTCGTCGGAGGTCATGGTCTTCACCTTGATGACTTCCGTCGCCTGGTAGCCGCGCAGCAGACCGAGAATGATCGAGTTCGCCTCGTCGGCATCGCGCGCCCAGTGGACTTTGCCGCCAGCGCGCTCGCAGTTCGCCTCGAACTGCTGCAGGTACTGGTCCAGATGGCGCAGCGTGTGCGCCTTGATGTCGTGTCCGGCCTGGCGGAGCTGCTCCCAGTCCGCCGCCTCTTCCACCACGCGGCCACGCTTGGCGCGGATCACCTCGGTGGCGTGCTTCACGTTCCGGCGAAGCTGGCTGTCCTCCAGAGCTCCGCCGGCAGCGATCGGGAACGCTGGCGCTGTGGCCGTCTTGCCTACGCGGACGCTCATTGCGCGGCCTCATGCTCTTTCGCGTGCTCGCCTTCAGGCCCGCCTGCCGCCAGGTCCTCCGTAGCTTCCGTATGGGCGAGAATTTCGGCCAGGTGCAGCGTCTGAACGCCTGCGCGCTGGCGATGCAGGCCGCCGTAGATCTGCATCAGGCAGGAGTTGTCCAGCGCCGTGCAAACCTCCGCGTTGGTGTTCAACACGTCGCGCGACTTCTCTGAGAGCATCGCCGCCGAAACCTCCGCATTCTTGATCGCGAACGTCCCGCCAAAGCCGCAGCACTGCGTCGCGTTCGGCATCTCGATCAGGTTCAGACCGCGCACCTTGCGCAGCAGCTTCTTCGGAGCGTCGCCCACATGCAGCATCCGCAGCGAGTGGCAGGAGGGATGGTAGACGACGGAGTGGGGATAGTACGCGCCCACGTCCTCCACCTTCAGGAAATTCACCAGCAGCTCAGAGAACTCGTAGATGCGCGGCAGCAGGGCCTTCACCCGTGCCAGCAGGCTGGCGTCGCCCATGGCCTCCGCCATCATCACGTAGTGCTCGCGCATCATGGCGACGCAGGAGGCCGAGGGCACGCACACTGCCTCTGCGTGCTCGAATCCGTCCACGAAGCGGCTCAGCAGCGGCAGCGCCTCTGCCTGGTAGCCAGTGTTGTAGTGCATCTGTCCGCAGCAGGTCTGCGACGGCGGAAACTCCACCGTGTGCCCCAGCCGCTCCAGCACCTGAGTGACGGCGATGCCGGTCTGCGGAAACAGCGTGTCGTTGTAGCAGGCGATGAAGAGCGCGATACGCAGGACGTGCCTCCGGTATTGAAACTATTTCAGTCGCAGTGTGCCACCTGCCATTATCCGCAATGTTGGCAGGAAATGCACGAAATGATCTTACCGTCGCTTCGACGGGCAACCGCTCTGCGCAGTCACAGCGAAGGGTCGATGGCGGGGACTTCCCGCGGCGCGGATGCATCCTCCGGACCGCCGCCACGCGAACTCGACTCGTAAAACCCATAGGCGGCGACAACGATATAGGCAGCAAGAGGAACCAAATAAGCTGCCGCAAGGCTGTTCGCCAGGTGGGAAACAAAGGCCGAGATCGGAGGAAGGATGGCGCCGCCGACGACGGCCACCACCAGCAGCGATCCGCCCAGCTTGGTGTTGCGGCCCAGACCTCTCACGCCAAGGGCGAAGATGGTGGGGAACATGACCGACATGCCGAAGCTGGTGAGCAGAACGGCCCACGTGCCGATCATGCCGGGGCGGGCAATGCCGACCGCAAGCAACGCGATGTTGGCCACCGCGTACCAGGCCATCATGATCGAGGGGCGGATGTACTTCATCAGAGGCGTGGAGACGATGCGGCCCAGCGCCAGAGCGACCAGGGTTCCTGTCAGATAGTAGCCAGCCGTCTTCTCCGGCATGGTGGTGTACTGCTTCATGTAGAAGATGAAGAAGCTCCACGTCGTGATTTGCGCTCCGACGTAGCAGAACTGCGCCACCACGGCCATCATCAGGTGGGGATAGCGGAACAGCTCGGCGAAGCTGCCATGGTCTCCATCCTCTCCCTCATGCTCGCTGTGGAAGACGGGAAAGGTGGTCATGGCGAGTATGGCTGCGACCAGAAGCACCACGCATCCCAGTACCACGTAGGTGGGAACGACGCGCATGATTTCCGTGTGGAGATAGGCGGCGTAGGTTCCGGCGGCCCTCATCTCCGCGACGCGAGCCGGGCTGAGCTCCACGCCGGAGAAGATGAACCACGTGCCGATCAAGGCTCCGGTGATGGTGCCCGGAGGGTTGAAGGACTGCGAGAAATTGAGCCTCCGCTGCGATGTCTCCGGGTCGCCGAACTGGGCGATGAAGGGGTTGCAGGCCGTCTCCAGAACGCTCGATCCGCAACCGACAACAAACAGCGCGATCAGGAACGGCGTGTACTTGCCAATGATGGCTGCCGGCCAGAACGCCAGCATGCCCAGGCCAAACAGCATCAGCCCCATCAGCATTCCCGTCTTGTAGCCCCACCGGCGCATCACCAGGGCGGCAGGAATCGCCATCGTCCCATAGGCCAGGAAGACCGCCGTCTGCACCAGTTGCGCCCGCCACACATTCAGCTCGAACGACTTCTTGAACTGCTGCACCAGGATGTCGGTCAGATTGTTGGACATCCCCCACAGGAAGAAGATCGCGGTGACGAGAACGAACGCGGCGAGATGCGTCTTGGGGAAGACCGATTTGCCTCGGGCGCTGGGCGCGCTGCCGAGAGTGGTGGAAACCTGCATGAATGCTCCTTGCGAATGCTGCGTATCGGACTGCGATGAAGACTGCGTTCCCTCAGGGGCTCAAGCAACCCGCTGCGATGGGAATCAGCCTACATGGATGAGGATCTTGGTGTATGCCGCCGGATTGTCGCTCCATGCGCGCAGGATCGCCGGTCCTTCTTCGAACTCTGCGACGGCGCTGATGGCTTCCTCCACGGGAAAGCGCTTCTGCTCCAGCATGCGGATGACGTCTTGGAAATCCTCTGGAAGAGCGTTGCGGGAGCCCATGATGTCCAGCTCCTTCTGCACGAAGAGGCGCGTCTCGTAGCTCACCGGCTCTTTCGCGTATCCGATGTAGACGACCCTGCCCGTGAAGGCGACCTCCTCGACGGCGGCGCGAAAGGTCTGGGGCAGGCCGATGGCCTCGATCATCACATCCGGGCCCAGGCCGCTGGTAAGCTCCACCAGCCGCTGGTGCAGATCTTCGCGCGCGGTATTGATGGTTTCGCTCGCGCCCGCCCGCCGCGCAGTCGCCAGCTTCAGGTCGTCCATATCGATGGCGATGGTGCGCGCTCCGCGAAAGCTCGACGCGGAAATAGCGCCCAGGCCGACTCCGCCGCATCCGAACACCGCGACCACATCCTGCGCGGTCACGCGGCCTCGCGCTGCTGCGTGGAAGCCAACCGTGAGCGGCTCCACCAGGCAAAGCTCGCGGATGCTCAGGCTCGCCGGATACAGCTTCTCCACCGGGACGGCGATGTATTCCGTCAGCGCGCCGTCGCGCTGCACGCCCATCGTCTGGTTGCGCAGGCAGGCGTTGGGACGGCCGCGCCGGCACGCCGAGCACACGCCGCAACTGGTGTACGGGGAGACGGTGACATTCATGCCAGCCGCAAGGCGGACCTCGCCCGCAGGAACCTCCACAATGGTCGCGGCTATTTCATGGCCGGGAACGCGCGGGAAGCTGACCATGGGGTTCTTGCCGCGAAAGGAGTTCAGGTCCGTCCCGCAGAGGCCGACCATGCGCACCTGCAACAGAGCTTCGCCGTCCTGCGGCCTGGGCGCATCGAGCGTGGACAGCGCCATCTCGCCTGGGCCGGTGATGGACAATGATTTCATGCTGATTGACGTCCTTCCATAATTCGACTGCATTCGCTGCTTTGGCTTGCATCCGCAGATGAGCCTGCATGGGCTGCGCGGTGCGTGCGCCAATCTTCTCAGGCCAAATCGTACACACGCATCGCCGTGCCGCCAAGAACGCTCTCGCGCTCGCTCTGCGACAACGCAGCCACCAGCGCCTCCACCGTGCTCGCCCATCTGACGTAAGAGGCCGCCAGCAGGCACACCGGCCAGTCCGACCCCATCATCACGCGGTCCGCCCCGAACGCCTCCAGCACAACCTCCGCATAAGGCCGCAGCGTGTCCAGGCTCCATCCCGCCCAGTCCGCCTCCGTCACCATGCCAGACAATTTGCAGGTCACATTCTCGCGCCGCGCAAGCTCGCGGATGTTCGCCGCCCATGGCTCCATCTCTCCCCGGGCAATGCGCGGCTTGCCGATGTGGTCCAGCACGAATGCCTGGTGCGGATGAAGATCGACGAACTGGATCGCGTTCGGCAAATGACGCTCAAAGATCAGAATGTCGTAGACCAGGCCGGTGTCTCGCAGCAGGCCGATGCCGGCGTCGAAGTCCTCGCGCAGCAGAAACGCATCGTCCGGCTCATCCTGCACCACATGCCGCAGACCCTTCAGCTTGCGATGTTCGCGGAGTCTTTCAAGCGTCGCAGCGAAGTCCGGCGAGGCAATCGGGGCCCATCCAACCACGCCGCGCATCGCTTCATGCTGGCTCGCCAGTCGCAGCAGCCACTCCGTCTCCTCCAGCGTCTGCCGCGCCTGCACGGCGACCGCTCCGTCGATGTCGGCGGACTTCAACGCCGCCTCCAGATCCGCAGGCAGGAAGTCCCGCCGGATTTGCGGCATGTGGTCGCCGATCCAGCCGTAATCCTCAGCCGAGTAGCGCCACAGATGATGATGAGCGTCGATGCGCAGTGTCATGGGATTCCGAATTGAGTGCGTGCTCAGGCGAATTGCAGCGAAACCTTGCCCGCGTTGCTGAAACTGGCCTCCACCCTGGAGCCGGCTGAGGCAAGCGTGTTGCCGGTCCAGCTTCCGGTCGTCACCCAGTCTCCGGCCTTCAGTCCGCCGGTGCGCGATGCTCCCTCGTTCGCCAGCCAGACGACGAGGCGGACAAGGTCGGTTCCAGAGGTGTTGGAGCCGGTCGCCTGCACACGGACAGCGCCGTCCACGGTCAGCGTGACACTCTCCGTCGCGAAATCGAGCGCCTGCCAATTCTGAGCGGCAGGGCCGTAGACGAAGCCGCCGTGCATCTGCATGTCCGCCATCATGGAGAAGCGGCCGCAAGCTTTTGGATCCTCGAACGCAGTCTCCAGCTCTTCGATCACGGGGTGGCAGCTCGCGATGGCTGCGACCACCTCTTCGCGGCTGTACGGTGTGTCGCGGGGAGGCAGGTCCGAGCCCAAAAGAAACGCGATCTCCGCCTCCAGCCCGCGAAATCGGCGCATCGATCCACCCAGCGTCGCTCCGCTGCCGGCCATCCACTCCGCTGGCATCGGAGCGAAGAGCGGGGTCGCCTGCGGGTCGGGAGCGCCAATCTTCCATCCGCCCGGCTCGCCGAAGTGTCCAGCAATCGTGTCCTGCATGAAGTAGACCTCCTCCATCGAGGCCGGCGTCCACTCCGCTGGCAAATGCGCGATGGGCTTCGCGGTGCGCCGCGCCTGAAGCAGCAGTTCCACCGATTTCAAAAGCTGGTCCTTGCGTTCCCCTGTCAACATTTCGTACTCTCCTGTTCCCTGCTCCATTCTGACCCATCTAGTCTGCCTCACCGGACATACTTCTGTCGCGCGCCAGAAGATCGGCAGCGGAGATGCCGCGAAGAGAGGCGTCCAACAGCTCCACCATGTGAAACGCGGGCATCTCCGCATGTCCGCTGCGCCGCAGGCCGCTCATCAGTTGCAGCAGGCAGCCGGGATTGGCGGAGACCACCGCCTCCGCATGCGTGGTCAGCAGATGCTGCACCTTGCGGTCGCCCAATTCCTCGGCTGGCGCGGGATGCAGCAGGTTGTACACACCCGCCGATCCGCAGCACAGAGATGCCTCTGGAATCTCCGCGATCTCCAGCCCGGGAATGCCGCACAGCAGGTGGCGTGGCTCGCGGCGGATTCCCTGCGCATGCTGCAGGTGGCAGGCGTCGTGATATGCCACGCGCAATGGAAGCGCATGGCGCAAAGCGCGCGGCTCCAGCTCGCAGAGAATCTCCGAAATGTCCTTGCACTTCGCCGAGAACGCAGCAGCACGCGCGGACCACGCAGCATCATCCCGCAGCAAGTGCCCGTACTCCTTCATCGTCGATCCGCAGCCCGCCGCATTGATCGCAATCACGTCCACCTTCGCCGCTTCGAACTGAGCGATCATCTTCTTCGCCAGCCCGATGGCTTCCTCTTCCAGTCCGCTGTGGACCATCAGGGCTCCGCAGCACTCCTGCGCTCGCGGAATCACCACCTCGCACCCCTCGGCCGCCAGAACGCGCGCCGTGGCCGCATTCACGTGCGAGAAGAACACCTGCTGCACGCAGCCGCTCAACATGCCAACGCGCAGCCGCTGGCTTCCCTTCGCCGCAGCGTGTTCCGGCGGCCTCTCGAACAGGCGGGCAGGAACCCGCGGCATCAACGCCTCCATCGCACGCAGCCGCTCCGGCAGCATCCGCAGCAGACCCGACCGGCGCAGCAGCATCTGCAATCCGGAGCGCTGATAAGCCCTCAGCGGCAGCGAGAGCCAGCGCATCCGGCGCGCGTGGGGAAAGGTCGCGAAGATCAGCCGCCGATAGAGCCTCTCCTGCAATGGCCGGGGCAGAATCCTCTCCTGCTGAGCCCGCGTCGCCTCGATCAGCTTGTCGTACTGCACCCCAGAGGGGCAGGCCGTCATGCATGCCATGCAACCCAGGCAGTTGTCCATGTGCTCGCCGAATCGCACGCTCAGCGCAGCCTCTCCATCTGCCGCCTTCTTCATCATGTATATGCGGCCGCGCGGCGAGTCCATCTCCTTGCCCCACAGAACGTAAGTTGGGCAAACGGGCAGGCAGAATCCGCAGTGAACACAGTCCTGAATCAGCTCCCTGTCCGGCGGATGATGCGCGTCGAAAGAGGGTCGCAGCAGCGCACGCCCGGCGGCGGGTTCGAGTTGGATCAGAGCATCGCCCATTTCAAATGCCTCCCACGAAGCGGCCCGGGTTCAGGATGCAGTTTGGGTCGAGCGCCTGCTTCACCCGCCGCATCAAGGGCAGCGCATCGATGGACGCGCCCCAGCGATCAAGGCCAGGGCCTATCTGCGGCAGCGCGCTCTGCAGCGCCAGGCTGCCGCTGCGCGACTCGACCTCAGCGCGGAGGGATCGGAGCAGCGCAGCGGAGGCAGAGGCATCGCCCATCAACGAAGCCGTGATCAGGCCCGTCGCCTGCGCCACACCCGCGCAGCGCAACCCGGCACCGGAGGCCGCTGCCTGCAGGTGAGCGAGGAAGCGGGCAATGTCCTGCGGCAGAAGGCTGACTTTGAAAACACTCGCGGCTTCCATCGGGCTTGCGGCTTCGGCTTGGCTCGCGGCCGCTATCCGGCTTGCAGCTTCCCTTCGGCTTGCGCTCTCAAAGACGCTCTGGCGCGCGAGCCAAACACCCCGGCCCGCCTCCTCGACGTGCAGGCGCATCGCACTCAACCGCAGCCACTTCGCCTGCTCCTCAACGCACTCCGCTCCTGCGGCGAACATCACATCGAGGGCGTGCATCTCTTTGCCATCAGCCTCCGCTCTCAGGCGCAGTTGCATCGCGTTCACCACCATTTGCGAATCGCTGATTTCATGCATCAGGCGCTCCAGAGGAGCAAGATCGAGCGACCGCACCGTCAGCGTCCGCACCACCTGCTCCACCGGATGCAGCCGGAAATTCACCTGCGTGATCACGCCGAGCGTTCCCGCGGCGCCGGTCATCAGCTTGTGCATGTCATAGCCAGCAACGTTCTTCACCACCTTGCCGCCGCTGCGCGCGATGCTTCCATCGGCGAGGACGATGGTCATCCCGATGATGAGATCGCGCAGAGATCCGTAGCGCAGCCGCAACGCTCCGCTGTCGTTCGCCGCGACAATGCCGCCGATGGTGGCGCGCTCCGGCCACAGCGGATCGAGCGCAACGCGCTGCCCCTGCTGAGCAAGCTGGCGCTGCATCTCTCCCCACGCGCAGCCCGCATCCACAATGGCCGTCAGGTCCTGCGCCGCGTGCTCGCGGACGGAATGCATGCGGCCAGTGCGCAGAACAATGCCCGGCCGGCCTGCATGGAAGTCGAGCGGGTTGAACCAGTCCTGCTTCGTCGCCGCTCCGATGACTTTCACCGGAAGACCTCTCGCGTTCGCGATGCGCAGAACTCCCGCGACCTCTTCCGTGCTGGCGGGCGACACCAACCATCCGCCCTCACTGGCGACCACGTTCTCCGCCCCTGCGATGGCAGCGAATTCGGCTTCGAGTTTGGGTAAATCAGTCGCCATTGGATCCATCAGTCGTTATTGAGGTCGGAAGCTATTCAAGCAAGCCATCAGCACGGGGCTTCAGAAAAACTCCGCCACGCCGGAAGCCTCAAGCGGGTGCGGCTGGTACGGGCCTGCTTTCTCAGCGCAGAGCCGTGGACGCGGAAACAATTTGTCGGGGTTGGAGATTCCCTTCGGGTCGAATGCGCAGCGAACCCGTTGCATGGTGGCAAGGTCCGGCTCGCTGAACATATAGCCCATCTCCTGCTGCTTCTCCTTGCCCACGCCGTGCTCGCCCGTGATGGAGCCGCCAGCATCGACGCACGCGCGCAGGATGCGGTAGGAGAGGTCAAGCGCGATCTCCTCCTGACCGGGAATCCTATCGTCGTAGAGCACCATCGGGTGCAGATTGCCATCGCCCGCGTGGAAGACGTTGGCGATGCGCAGACCAGCCGCCGCCCCCATTTCTTCAATCTGCCTGAGCACGCGCGCCAGGGCCGTTCGCGGAATCACGCCGTCCTGCAGGATGTAGTTCTTCGCGATGCGGCCCATCGCAGCGAAGGCCGCCTTGCGTCCCTTCCAGATCAGAGCGCGCTCGTCCGCAGTTTGCGCCACCCGCACCTCCGACGATCCATGGAGGGCGCAGAGGTCGCGCACCATCCGCATCTGCGATTCCACCTCCGAAACAGGCCCGTCGAGTTCCACCAGCAGCAGAGCTTCGCAGAGCGGATAGCCCGCGTGGACTGCGGCCTCCGTTGCCTGGATGGACAGGCGATCCATCATCTCGATAGCCGATGGAAGCATCCCTGCGGAAATCATGCCGCTCACCGTATCTGCCGCGGCCGTGGAGGAGTGGAACGCGGCCAGCAGCGTCTGCACCGCCTCTGGCCGCTTCACAATGCGCAGGATGGCCTTCGTCGCAACGCCCAGCGTCCCCTCAGACCCGACGAAGAGGCCGGTAAGGTCGTAGCCGGGAGCGTCCAGCGCAGCTCCGCCGAGGTGAACGAGTTCGCCATCGGGCAGC
Organism: Acidobacteriota bacterium; assembly: GCA_021810815.1. GTDB lineage: Bacteria > Acidobacteriota > Terriglobia > Terriglobales > Acidobacteriaceae > JAJZHR01. Next base: position 11,240 of record JAJZHR010000022.1, read on the forward strand.
ACCACCTCCAGCCCAAGCACATGCGTTGTCGTAAAGCCGTACTTCAGGCAATGCGCTCCGCCTGCATTCTCCGCCACGTTGCCGCCGATGGTGCAGACGGGTTGCGAGGAAGGGTCTGGAGCGTAGAAATATCCGTGGTCCGCAACCGCATTCGTCACATGCGCATTGATGACGCCAGGCTCCACCGCGACTCGCTGATTGGCGATGTCCACTTCGAGAATCCGTGTCATGCGGGCGAAGCTGATGACGATGCCTCCGGCCGCGGGCAGCGCTCCGCCGCTCAGGCCGGTGCCAGCGCCGCGCGCTACAAAGGGAATCCCGTGTCGCGCGCAGAGGCGCACCACTTCCTGAACCTGGGCCGTCGTTCGCGGCAGAACGACTGCGCCCGGAACCACGCGGAACGCAGTGAGAGCGTCGCACTCATACGTCTGCAACTGCTCGCGCTCGAGGATGATGCCGTCGCTGCCGACCATCCGCCCCAGATCCTCGAGAATCGCCTGGTTCAGCATGTGCATTTCCCTTACTTCGCCAACGGATTCTTGCCCAGGCTCAGCAGATTGGCGAAGATGCGGTACGCCCCTGGAACGCCCTCCGGCATTTGCCGGTAGAGTGCATACGCGACATAAACATACGCCCCTTTGCCGCAGCGCGCATACAGCAGACCTCCCCGCTGGGGGTCCTGTCCGGGGTCGTGCGCCTCGGTCAGCGCCTGGTAGTGCGGATCCCACTCGCTCAGGAAGGAATGGCCGCGCTCCTCGATCCAGCCGTTGAAATCAGAGCCCGTGATCTTGTTCGGCCAGTTGAAAAGAGGGCTCTGCGGAGCAAGCAGCGTCACCTTGTCCGTCTCGTCCACCACGTTCTCCAGGCGGTCTCCCATCGCATAGGGATATGGCCCGAAGTGGTGGTTGTACTCCCCCGTGTTGTATTGCACGATCACCACGCCGCCCGCCTTCGCATAGTCCAGCAGGCGGCTGGTGCTGGTGGCCAGCTCCGGCCGCGCCGCATACGCGCGAACTCCGAGCACGATGGCGTCATAACCGCTCAGATCCCCGCTGGCCAGGTCCTGCGCGCTCAGCAACTGCGCATGAACGCCAAGAAATTCCAGCGACTGCGGAACATCGTCGCCGGTGCCCATCACATAGCCGACGCGCAGCGCAGGAGCCACCTTCACATCCACTCCAACCGCGCGAAAGCTCGCCGGACGGAAATAGTAAGACTCCCGCAACCCCGGATATCCGGCGACGGTATAGCCCTCGGTGTAGTCCTGGCCATCATAGGTCGCGACAGCGGTCAGCTTGTAGGTCCTGGCCGCGAGGTGCTTCGGCGTGATGGTGAAGACTGCGTTCTGCTCCTCTCCCGCAGTGCGCAGATGGAAATCCTGCGCGGCGGGAGAGGACGTCCATCCTTCCGGCAGACGCAGCCGGACAGCGCCGTCGGCGTTGCCTTTCACGTTGCTGTGGATCAGCGCTGTGAGCTGGAAGGAAGACGCTCCCAGCGGCACTGCGCCTGCGGATGCATCCAGCGTGATGGAGACCGCCGGCAAAACGTCCAGCGGATCAAACAGCGTGCCCTGGCCTGTCTCCTCATGCGCGGCGAGAACCGGGGCCCGCAGCGTGAGAGCCACTCCCTGATAGTGGAAGGTCGCTGCGGCTGTGGCCGCGCCGGGCATGCCATCGCCTGTGAGCGCGGATGGCCAGTCCTTCGGGTTGGGAAGATCGAGGTTGTAGTACGGCTGCTCCACATCGGGACGGCTGAAGCGCGGACGCGCAAACGCGGCATCCCTGGCGATGGTCAGCCTGCAGAGCAACTCCGCGCTCGGAGTGGCGCTCGCGCCCGCCTCTGAGAATGGTCCGCGTCGGCCGCGGCGCGGGGTTGCTGCGGAAGAATCCCGTACGCACGAC
>JAJZHR010000412.1 GCA_021810815.1 Acidobacteriota bacterium
GTCGTACTTGTACATGTTGGTCGCCGGCCCGGCGCATCCCGCTCCCGTTCCGCAGCCTGCCGTTCCGTAGCTGGTCAGTTGGATGGCCGTCAGCGTGCCGTCCTTCTTGGCTCCGATGCGGATCACCTGGTCGGAGTCGGGACGGTTGCCCACCGAAAGGTGCTCCTCCTTGCGATCCAGCATCAGCCGAACCGGAGCACCCGCCTTCTTCGACAGCGAAGCCGCCACCACGCCCGGATTGCCCGCGCCGAACTTCGCTCCAAAGCCGCCGCCCATGAACTCCGTGATCACGCGAACCTGGGTCTTCGGCAGCTTGAAGAACTCCGAGTACTCGTCCCGGACGCTGGCCGTTCCCTGCGTCGAGGCCCACACCGTCAGCATCTCCGGCTTCCAGTCCGCCACCACTCCGTGCGTCTCCAGCGCGGAGTGCGTCTGCACCTGGGTGATATAGCGGCCCTCCACGATCACATCGGCCTTCTTGAAGGCGTCTTCGATGTCTCCGCCCTTGGTGTGTACCGCGGGACCGTGGATATTGCCAGTCTGCGGAACATTGTGCGGTCCGCCTCCGCCGCCGGCCGAGCCCGCCTGGTCCGCTGCTCCGGGGTATACCTTCGGCGAGTCGGGCTGGCGCGCCGTCTCCATGTCCACGACGAAGTCCATCTCCTGATACTTCACCTTCACCAGCTTGGCGGCCTCGTTCGCGATGCGCTGCGAGGTCGCCGCCACCGCGGCCACCGGCTGTCCCGCGTAGCGCACCATCGGATAGTTCGACTGCTCCAGCGCAGGGTCGCGCAGCACAGCGTTGCCCAGCACCTTCTCGATCACGTGAACCGACTTCACGCCAGGCACCTTCTCCGCCTCCGACGTGTCGATCGAGAGCACCTTGGCATGGGGCACCGTCGCATTCACGAACTTGGCGTACAGCATTCCCTGCAGTTGGATATCGGCCGTGTACTTCGCCGCTCCGGACACCTTGAAGTGGCCGTCCCAGCGCTCCGTCGGCTGGCCGATGAACTGCAGATCCTTGTTGACCGGAAGCACCGGAGGCTCGCTGACGGGAACCTGGCGCGAAACCTCGCGCAGCGTGTATCCGGGCACTCCAAACGGCATCGTCACCGTATGCATGTCAGCGGAACCGGCGGCGGCGTCATCGGCCGCAACTCCCATGAGAGGGGTTGCGCCGGGATGGGGAATATGCGTGGCCATGGATTTCCTCCTTACGCTTTCTGTTGTGCAGAGCCAGCGGCTTCCAGCGTGGCGGCAAAGACCTTCGGATAGGTGGCGCAGCGGCACAGGTTGCCAGACACCGCCTGCCGCACATCGTTCAGCGTGGGCTTGGGATTCCGCTCCAGCAGAGCGTGGCAGCTCATCACCATGCCGGACGTGCAGAAGCCGCACTGCATCGCGTCATGCTTCACAAACGCCGCTTGCAGGGGATGCAGCTCTCCATTCTGAGCCAGGCCTTCAATGGTGGTAACCTTGCGCGCCCCCACGTCCACCGCCAGCGTCATGCAGCTGTTCACCGGCGTCTTGTCCAGCAGCACCGTGCATCCCGAGCAAGCTCCGTGGTCGCAGACCACCTTGGTGCCCGTCATGCCCAGGTGATAGCGCAGCGCATCGGCCAGCGTCGTCCGCGGCTCCAGCTCCGCCGTGTGTACCTTGCCGTTGATGGTCAGCGTGACCGGCACAGGCCCCGGTCCAAGCTCGCGCACATGCGGATTGGGCTTCGTCTCCGCCACCGCCTCGCGGGTGAACACCTGCACGCCATCGATCAGCGCAGTGCCTGCCGCCGTGATGCCGGCACCCTTCAGAAAGCCGCGGCGGCTGATGCCCGGCTGTGTCGGCTTCGCTGGCGAAGCGCTCTCATCCTGAATCTTCGACGGCTTTCCGGATTCGTCCTGTTTCGACATATGAATCTCCTTGCCAGCAGATGGGTTGTTCGTTCCCGCGCGTGTGGAAACAGTGTACCTCTGAAATGAGTGGTGGTGAGGGGGCCTGGATTCGAACTTGGGGAGAGGCCCTGAACCCGCACACATTCCGGGTCGCGAGAGCGTTCTTGTGCAAGTTTCCACCCATGAGACGTTCCAGCGCAACCAAATGTCGCAGATTGTTATGACAGTCTCAAAAAAAATCTATCGCGCTGGAGAGCGACAGGGAGCAAGGGCAGGGAAATTGGCGCACCGACCCGGATCAGCGCAGGCTGGTGCTCGGCCGCGTCGGCAGGGAGAAGTAGAAGCTCGACCCCTTGCCGGGATCGCTTTCCGCCCAGATGCGGCCTCCGTGCTGCTGCACGATGCTGCGGCAGATCGCCAGCCCCAGACCCGTGCCGCCCATGGCGCGCGAGTCCGACGCGTCCACCTGCTGGAAGCGCTCGAAGATCATCTCCAGCTTGTCCTGCGGAATCCCCCGGCCCTCGTCGTGGACCTCGATGCACGCCTCGTTGTTCGGCAGAGGCCGCGTCGCCAGCCGGATCGTGCTGCCCGCAGGCGAAAACTTGATCGCGTTGCTGATCAGGTTGGTGATCGTCTGCAGAATGCGGTCGGGGTCCGCCCACACGTCCACCGGCTCGATGTCGTAGAGGAATCGAATGTCGGCCTTCGCCGCCGATGTCTGCTGCAGGTCGGCGGAGCGGTGGAGCAGATCCTCGGCGTTGCACATCGTGTAGTGGAGTTCGATCTTGCCGCTCCCGATGCGCTCCAGATCCAGAATGTCGTTCACCAGACGCACCAGCCGCTCCGTGTTGCCGATGGCGATCTCCAGCATCTTGCTCATCTTGTCCGGCCGCGAGTTCAACGCTCCGCCTGCGACCAGGCCCAGTGCGGCCCGCAGCGACGTCAGCGGCGTGCGCAGCTCATGGCTCACCGTGGAGATGAACTCGTCCTTCATGCGGTCAAGCTGGCGGCGCTCTGTGACGTCCGTGAAAGCCACCACAACCCCCACAGGATGGCCGTCATCGACCTGAGGACAGGCAACGTATTCCACCGGGAGGCTGGCGCCGTCCTTGCGCCAGAAGATGTCGTCGGTCACGCGCACCGTCTTCATGGCGGTGACGCTCCTGCTGATCGGGCATTCTTCCGCAGGAAACGGGGTCCCGTCTGCATGTGCGTGGTGGGTCAGCGCGTGCATGGACTTGCCCAGCAGCTCCTGCGGCTCATAGCCCAGTATCTGCGCCGCCGCAGGGTTGATGACCGTGACATTGCCATCAAGGTCGATGCCGAAGATGCCATCGCCCACCGACTCCAG
>JAJZHR010000413.1 GCA_021810815.1 Acidobacteriota bacterium
GCACGCCCCGCCGCGCGACCCTCCGCGGCGCAACGCAGACCGCAAACGCGCTCTCGGCGGGCCTTCGCATCCAGCCGCCCCGCGCTGCTAAACTCATCTTGCATGGCTACGACAACCGCACTCCCGCCTGAGATTCTCGCCAAGTACCAGCCCGTCATCGGGTTGGAGGTGCATGTTCAGCTGCTCACCGCGACCAAAGCCTTCTGCGGCTGCGCGAACCTGTACGGAGCATCGCCGAACACCAATATCTGCCCCACCTGCCTTGGCCTGCCCGGAGCTCTTCCCGTGCTCAACCGCAGGGCGGTCGAGTTCGCCGTCCTCGCGTCGCGCGCCATCAACTGCCGCATCAACGAGACCAGCGTCTTCTCGCGCAAGAACTACTTCTACCCCGACTCTCCCAAGGGCTATCAAATCTCCCAGTTCGACAAGCCGCTCGCCGAAGAAGGCTACATCGACGTTCCCTCCTTCGACGCCGCCGGCTACGCCATCACCAAGCGCATCGGCATCACCCGCCTGCACATGGAAGAGGACGCCGGCAAGAGCATCCACGATGGCTTCGCCGACTCCGCCACCACCACCCACATCGACCTCAACCGCTGCGGCACGCCCCTCGTCGAGATCGTCAGCGAGCCCGACCTCCGCTCTCCCGACGAAGCCTACGAATACCTCACGCGCCTGAAGGAGATCCTTCTCTACACCGGCGTCAGCGACTGCAACATGGAAGAAGGCTCCCTCCGCTGCGACGCCAACGTCAGCGTGATGCTCAAGGGAGCGGACAAGTTCGGCACCAAGGCCGAAGTAAAAAACGTAAACAGCTTCCGCTACATCCGCTCCGCCCTCGAATATGAAATCGAGCGCCAGATCGAAGTCCTCGAAGGCGGCGGCCGCGTCGTGCAGGAGTCGCGCCTCTGGAACAACGCCGAGGGGCGCACCTTCTCCATGCGCTCCAAGGAGCAGGCCCACGACTACCGCTACTTCCCTGAGCCCGACCTTCCCCTGCTGGTCGTCGACCACGACTGGAAGGCGGAAATCCTCACCGCTCTTCCCGAACTCCCGGAGGCCCGCCGCGCCCGCATGGTCGCCGACTACGACATCACCGGGCAGGACGCCCAGGTGCTGACAGCGACCCGCGCCTTCGCCGATCAGTTCGAAGCCGCGGCCCGCGCCGCAAAGAGCCCCAAGCGCGTCTCCAGCCTCATCCAGGGAGAGCTTCTCGGCCGCCTCCGCGCCGCCAGCCTCGAACTCGATCAGTCCCCGGTCTCCATGAGCGGCATCGCTCTGGCCGCGGACCTCGCCGAGAGCGGCGAACTCTCCAGCAAGATGCTCAAGCAGTTGCTCGACATCTGCTTTGAAAAGAGCGAAGACTTCCCCTCCGTCTACGAGCGCGAAAAGCCGCAGCAGATCAGCGACTCCGCAGCCATCGAAAAGATGATCGACGAAGTCATCGCCGCCAACCCCAAACAAGTCGAGCAGTACCGCGGCGGCAAGAAAACAGTCTCCGCCTTCTTCGTAGGCCAGGTCATGCGCCTCTCCAAAGGCCAGGCCAACCCGGCGATGCTCAACGAACTGGTAACAAAAAAGCTGGACGCATAGCCCAATCACATCTCAGCAGCGCCACCAGACAAGCCACCCTTCAGCCACTGAAGCCTGCTGTCCTCTCGTCCGGCGCAACCATCCGGGTGCCCCATCCTCAGTTCACCGGGTGCCCCATCCTCGCGGCGCTTTTGCCGCAGGGTGGGGTATCGCGCAGCGCGCGACCGCCTTCGCCAACCACTCCCCAAATCCATCCGCCCCAGCCTCATCGCGAAGGGTGGAATTCACAATAGCTCGCCTTTTCCGGCGTTTGCTCCGGAAAACTTAAAACTGCACCTGTCCGATATAAACCCCGAACGGCTCCAGCTTCACAGCATCCGCATCCATGGCCGGCGTCATTCCCTTGTTCGATTGCAGAATCGTCCGCATAAAGCTTCCCCTCACTCCAGCCTTCTTCAAATCCGCCTTCACCGAAATCGTCTTCGGCTCCGCGGAGAAATTGCAGGCCACCAGCACCGACGGCCCCACCGGCGGCTTCCTCAGCCACGCCAGCACATTCTCGCTGTCGTGATCCAGCATCACATTGGTTCCGTCATGGAACGCGTGATTGCTCTGCCGCAACTGGATCAGCCGCTTGTACCAGTTCAGCAGCGAGTCCGCCTTCGCAGCCTCGTCCTTCGCATTCACCGTCGCCGCAGTCGCAGGAATCGGCAGCCACGGCTTGCCCACGCTGAAGCCCGCATTGTGCCCCGCCGCCAGGTTCCCATCCCACTGCATCGGAGTCCGCTCTCCATCGCGCCCCTTCTCCAGCGGCCACCCGAGAATCCCGATCGGGTCCTTCACGTCTTCCTTGCGCGTCGGCGTCGTCGTCTTCATGCCCAGCTCTTCGCCGTAATACATCAGCGCCGTCGACCGGGTCGCCAGCAGCACGGTCGCAATCACCCGCGCGATGGCCTCGTTGTGCGCGCCATCGCCGTAGCGGTCCCAACTCCGCGCGCGGTCGTGGTTGTCGAACACCAGCAGCGGCTGGTTCCCATTCAACTCCGTCTCCGCCTCGTTGATGCGCTGCCGGAACGTCGCCGCATCCAGCTTGTTGATGAAGCCCACCTGCGTATCCATCGGCAATTGCAGCTCGTCGTGGTTCTTCCCGTACATCAGCGCCAATTCCTGCGGCGTATCCACATACGTCTCGCCGATCAGAACCCGCTCTCCGGGGTACCCTGCCACCACCTTGCGCAGGCCGCGCAACATATCGTGTATCTCCGGCAGGTTGGTGTAGAGGCTGTTGTCCACATTGGGATCGCCATACGCATTCTTGCCCGGAAGCGTCTTCGCATCCGCCAGGCTCGTGTCCTCATACAGTTGCGTCACCGCATCCAGCCGGAAGCCCGCAACCCCATGATTCAGCCAGAACCGGACCACGTCGAACATCGCCTTCTCCACCGCGGGATTGCGCCAGTTCAAGTCCGGCTGCTGCGGATAGAACTGGTGGAAGTACCACTGCTTCGTCGTCGCGTCGTACTTCCACGCCGAATGGCCAAAGATGCTCTCCCAATTATTCGGCGGGTGCTCCTCGCAACCCTGCGCCGATGACGGAGCAGGGTTGGCCGATGACGGAGCAGGCTTCGCGGGCGGCTGCGCATTGCTGCCGGCGGAGGGTGCCGTTGCCGCAGAGGTCTGTGCGCCAATCGCAGAGGTCT
>JAJZHR010000414.1 GCA_021810815.1 Acidobacteriota bacterium
CGTCGCCACGCACTTCCCATGCCTCCTCGCCGCCGCCACAATTCTTCGCGCCGCCGCCGCCACCACAGGATGCGACGTCTGGCCAGGAAAACCGAAGCTCGCCGCCAGGTCCGCCGGCCCCACGAACAGATCCACGTCCGGCACGCTCGCCAACTCCTCCAGCCGGTCCATCCCCTCCGACGTCTCAATCTGCCCCATCAGGCAAAGATCGGTGTTCAGGATCTGCTGCTCGTCGGCGACGCTCTTCACAATGCCGTAGTTCACCGCGCGCGAAACGCTGAAGTGTCCTCGACCGCCCTCTGGCGCGAAACGCGCATACTTGCGCAGATCGTGCATCTGCTCCGGCGTCTCCACCATCGGAACATCGATGATGTCAGGCCCGCACTCCGCTCCCTTCAGCACGCTTTCCCGCCGCGTGTCCGGGATGCGGATCATCGTCAGCATCCCGCTGCCCTTCGCCATGCGGCACAGGTCCGCCGCCTCCGCGAACGTGATCGCAGCGTGCTCCATCTCGATCCAGATCACCTGATAGCCAAGATGGGCGCAAATCTCCAGAAAAACAGGATCGTAAAAATACACAGCCGCGCCAAGCAATGTCTTGCCACCATTCTTCGCTACGGCTCTTTGCAATCGATTCATCCCATCTCCTCCATTGCCATTTCAGGTTGCTGTTGGTCGGATTGCCTCTTGTCGGATTGCCGCCTGCGCATGTCCAGCCACGTCCACAGCGTCAGCGCCTGCGCGCCTCCTCGTTTCGCCGGCCAAGCCATGCTCACTCCCACGCCCACCACCAGCAGCAGCACGTTGCCCACTGCGCCGATCGTGTATTCATGCCACGGATAATTCCCTGCGCCCAAATTCCACATCCTGCCGCCATTCATCGTCAGCGTCGCCCACGCCGTGAACGCCAGGTTCGCGACTATGCCCGCCATCGCCGCCGCAGTTCCAGCCCGGCCCAGCAGAAACGCCAGCAGGAACAGCCCCGCCAGTCCGCCAGCCACAATCGCCGTCACCGTGTAGTACAGCGCCAGCGCGCTTCCCTGGCTGCTTGCCAGCCGCAGCGCGACTCCCATCGCCATCACGCCGCACACCCCCACCGCCATCTTGCCAAGCCGCAGCCTCTCCCGGTCCGTCTTCCGCGGAAACAACTGGCTGTAGTAGTCCTCCACCACAATCACCGCAAGGCAGTTCAGGTCCGAGGCCAGCATCGACATCGCCGCCCCGAACAGCGCCGCCAGAAACAGTCCCGCCACGCCCTCCGGCATCTCCGTCACCATGAAGTGCGGAAACACCTGGTCCGGCCGCGTCACGCTCGTCGGCAGATGCTCCATCGTCAGCCGGTAGAAAGCCCACAGCAAACTTCCAATCAGCATGAAAGCCGTCCACACCGGAAGGCACAGCGCAGCCCCCATCGTGATCCCGCGCAGCGCCTCCCGATCCGACCTCGCCGCCAGATACCTCTGCACCACCGTCTGGTCCGCCGTGTACTTCTGCAGATAAAAAAACAGCCCATAGATGGCCAGCGTCCAGAACGTAGGCCGGCGAAGATCGAACGCGAAGCTGCCCAGGCTCGTCTTATGGTTCATCGCCAGCAGGTGCAGCATCTCCCCCGCATGCACCTTCGGCGAGAACAGCAGCAGCAGAATGGACACCGCCACCCCTGTCCATAAAACAAACCCCTGCGCCACATCCGTCCAGATCACCGCTTCCAGGCCGCCGATCAGCGTGTAGAAGATCGTGATCGTGCCCAGCACCAGGATGATCGCGTTCAGGTTCCATCCCGTGATGCCGCTCACCGAAAGCGCCAGCAGATAGAACACGAAGCCCATCTTCGCGAAGTGCCCCGTCGCGAACGCCAGCGACGAATATGTGCGCGCCGCCTTGCCGAACCGCTTGCCGAAATACTCGTACACGCTCATCGTCACCACGTGGCGATAGAACGGAACCACCACCACCCCGATCGCCGCGATCACTGCGACGAACATGATGCCCGGCACCAGCAGGTTCCAGTCCCCCGCATACGCTGCTCCCGGATACGCGATGAACGTGACGCTCGTGATGATGGTCGCCAGCAGAGACATCCCTGCCGCCCACCCAGGAATCGAACGCTCCGCCAGAAAGTAGGTGTCCGTCGTCTTCTGCCGCCGCGAAACGCGCAGACCGATCGCCACCAGCACCAGCATGTATCCGGCGACCACGGCGATGTCGAGCGCATGCATCTCAGCGGGCCTCCGCTGCCTGGATCGCTCGTCCCCGGGCCATCCGCAACGCCAGACGCATCGCCGCCTTCATGTTCTCCGCGTCGGCCTGGTTCTTCCCTGCGATGTCGAACGCCGTCCCATGGTCCACCGATGTGCGAATGATCGGGATGCCCAGCGACACATTCACCGTCTTCTCGAAGTCGATCAGCTTCATCGGAATGTGTCCCTGATCGTGATACATCGCCACCATCAGGTCGAACTCCCCGCGCATCCCGCGAATGAAAATCGTGTCCGCCGCATACGGCCCGCTGCAGTCGATCCCCATCGCTCGCGCCTCCTTCACCGCCGGCGCAATCACATCCTCGTCCTGCCGGCCAAACAATCCATGCTCGCCGGCATGGGGATTCAACCCGCACACCGCAATCCGCGGCCCACCCGTCGCTCCCTGCGAGCTGCGCATCAGCCGCATCGCAGCATCTCCCAGCTCAATCGTCCGCACAATCCGCTGCCGCTCCAGCCGGCAAGCCGCCTCCAGCGGAACATGCGTCGAAACATGCACCGTCGCCAGCTTCTCGCTCACCAGCAGCATCCGAGACTCCGTCGCTCCGCAAAGCTGCGCAATGTATTCCGTGTGACCCGAGAAGCTCCGCCCAGAGAGCGTCACCGCCTCCTTGTTCAGCGGAGCCGTCACCATCGCATCCGCCTCTCCGCTCAGGCACATCTCCGTGGCCAGCCGCACATACTCCACCGCCGCAAGCCCGTTCGCGGCCGATAGCCTGCCGAACTCCAACGGCGTGTCCGCTGCCAGCGCGCGCGCATCCACCAGCTTGCACTGCAATCCCGCAGCATCGATCCCCGCGCTTGCGCCTGCTGCATCCAGCACGCGGCGGTCCGCGATCAGCAGCCACTCCGCGCTCTCCGCCAGCTCCGCGTCCGACAATGCTTTCAGCGCGATCTCCGCGCCTACTCCAGCCGGATCTCCAATCGTGACCGCAATCCGCAACCGCGTCATTGGCACTGCCTCC